>CAJUIK010000022.1:23106-27151 GCA_910585875.1 uncultured Eubacteriales bacterium
CGGGCAACGAAGGGCTGGGGCCCCATATGACCGAAGTCCCTGTCTCCCGCCTGCGGCCTGGGGACGTGGTGCAGCTGGGTCGGGCGGACGGCAGTTTTTATCACTCCCTTTTCGTGGCCCGCACCGGTTTTTTCCCTTCGATCAATAACATCTTTATCATCACCCACAGCATGGATTCCTTCATGCGCCGGCTGAATACATACGACGCCGAACAAATGCGCTTTTTGCATGTGGATTACGTCAACGCAGAATAGCCGCCCGCTTCTCCCGCTGCGGAAACAGCCGACCCGGCTGTTCAAACCGGATCGGCTGTTTGGGATATCAATCGTCGCCCGCCCCAGCGCCGCCCCGCGGCTCCTCCTCGTCCAGCTCCCGGAAGAGCCGGCCCTTGAGGCGGCGAACCGTCCAAACCGCCGCCAGCCCCCCGGCGCCGGCGGCCAGCAGGGCCCAGGGCGCGGTTTGGCCCGCCGTCCGCTCCTGCGGGCGGGGTTCTTCCGCCGGCAGACGGTCCTGGTATGCCGCTTCCCGGCTGTCCCAGCCCATCTTCTTCCGGGCGTAAACTGCCAGAGTATCCTGCCCTGCGGCCAGCCGCTCCAGCAGCAGCCGCTGTTCCGGGCCGCTGAACTCCAGGTGGAGCAGCAGGGTGGCGCGCAGATACTCCGGCTCTTCCGGGTCCTCCAGCAGCTGGTAGAGCCGGGGGTCCGCCTGATCGGCGTCCTGCCGCAATTCCCGCAGCTGCGCGATAGATCCTCGAAAATAGACGTCCTTCTCCCGGTCCAAAATCACTTCTGCCAGCTGTTCCTCGGTAAATTCGTCGATGCGGTCCGCCATAGCCGCGCCCCAGGGGATAAGAGCGTTGTCCTTATCCTCCCAGGGGCTTTGGTCCAACATTTGACAGGCCCGCTCCATATCCGCCAGCAGTTCTTCCGGCGTCAGGTCTTCCAGCAGAGCGGAAAGCTGGTCGAACTCCAGCTCCTCTCCCAGCAGCGCGTCCGAAGGCGCCGCCCAGGTCCCCGCCCGGCAGAAAAGCGCCGTCAGCGCCAGCGCCGCCGCAACAGCGCCCATTCGTTTGCGTTTCACAGTTCAGCTCCCCCTTGTCAGCCGTCCTGGCCGCAGAGAAGATCGACGGCCCGGCGCAGCTCCTGGTTGGATTGATATTTCCTCCACAGCCGCTTGACCACGTCTTTATAGTAATTCGCGTCTGATTTCAAGTAATCGGAGGGGGCCAGGGTTCGCTGCTCTTCCGCCGCCCGTTCCAGCGCGTCGTCAAAACAAACGCCCAACACCTCGTCGCCGATCACGTCAAAAATCGTAAAGAACAGATCCCGTTCTTCCTGGTTTTTGCGGGAGATCAGCTGCTCCATCTGCCCCATTTGGCGTAAAACCGGCTTGAGTTCGTCGACATTCCCCCGCAAACCGGCCACTGTGTCATAGGAAAACACGCCGTAGGAAATTTTGCACAAAAAAGCGACGCAAGCCAGCTGAAACGTCTTCCCGTTTTTCATCATGGGCAGCACGGTCCTTTCGTCATACCCCCGGTCCTTGAGGTTGCCCTTGATAAATTGGTCGTAATACCAGGATATCTTCAGCAAATCCGCGATGACGCCCGCCTTGGCGTTCTGCGCAAAAATCGGATAATAGTATTCGTCCTGATAGATCCGCTTCAGATTGCTTCTGGCGGAGCCGGGCATTTGCAAAACAGCGGCCAAACTCAGCTTGCCCACCTGCTCCAGCTTTGCAGATTGATAGGGCTCGCTGTATTTTTGGGGGATTTTGTCCCCCTTTTTCGTGATGTAATAAACGCCTTTTTCGCTCAATCTCTCCCGCAGCCGCAGCTGTTCCGGCGTATTGGACTTGAGATCCGCCGCTTTGACGGCCTTTTGGGCGTTGGAAGCTTCGGCGATGTCATGGGTAAATTTGTCCTTTTCATCCGTCGTCCCGCCTTTGATTTTGACCACTTTGCATTGCAGGAAAAAATCCCGTTCAATATCCATCCGGCCGATGCGATTGGTGGTCTGGCCGCCGTTGACGATTGAAAAATTGTTCAGGCGCAAAACAGTTCCGTCGATTTCATAATCTTCACAAATTATGATGATTCCGTTGTTTTTATACCAGAAATTTTCCGGCTCTTTGCGGATGGTATTGTCGATTCCGTCGTCCACCGCCTTCTGGCGCACAAAAAACCGCAGGTTCATGCCCAGCAAGCCGTTCCGCTTCAAATTTTGCAGCTCCTGCAAGGATTGAGCGGAAATATTCACGACGACTGAATCCTCGTATTCCAGGTAATTGTCCCTGCGGTCCAGGCGCAAAACTCCGAAATCCGCATAGAGTTTGCCGCTGTCCACAATTTCGATCTGAGCCTCGATATCCCCGCGAAAATACAGCTCCAAATCACAAAATCGAAATATTTCCCCATTGCTTTTTTCAATCTTATTGCGCTCCCGCTTGGTCTTGGGCTCATAAGAGGTGAAAAATACAACGCGGATCTGCCCGTTTTCTCCCATCTGGCTTTTGGCGTTCCGGTAGGCGGAAACCATCTTTTCGCTGAGACCTTCCACTTGGTGGGAGTCGACCCGCTTTATCGTTTCCGAAATTTTATAGAGCTCTCCCGCCACGTCCGCTCCCGTCAGCTGGGAATTTTCATAAAATTTGCTCTGTACGACGATCATATCGTTGTTTTCGCTGCCCGGGTCGTTAAACACTGCGTCGACGCCGCCGTCGCTTTTCCCATCCGTCAAATATTCCGACGCCTCTTCCAAGTCAAAGCCGACGCCGGCCTCTTGAAAAAAGAAATATCGGACGCACATGGCCGTAAACACGCGATACTCCTGCCAATCCGAACATTCTGGATACATCCGCTTGAAAGCCCGAATCCTTTCGTCGATAAAATTCTGCTGTTCCATCTCTTTTCCCCTTTTCTTTTTTTCTTTATCGTATTCGATTATATCACAAACGAAAGATCGGCGAAACCCTTCCCTCATTCTGGTCTGTTTTCGTTTTATTTGATTCTTCGATTGACAAACAGGGGCTTATTGGGGTATGATTGGTATATCATAGTGAAGTTTTACTACTGTCGCCCCGTTCTTTTGTGCAATCTGCACAATAATTTGCCGGCGTTTTCGTCAACATGGCGAAAAGCCGGCGGACAGGGCCAAGAAAAAGGAGAGATTACCGATGATTGACACAATCGCCATGAAGGCTGTGGATCAAAACGCCCAGGCGCTGGAGGATCTGGCCAAGAAAATTTGGGACAACCCCGAAACCGCTTTCAACGAAGTAAACGCCTGCCAATGGACGGCCGATTTGCTGCGCCAGAACGGCTTTGAGGTGGAAGTGGGATACGCGGACCTGCCCACGGCTATCAAGGCCACTTGGGGCAAGGGCCATCCCGTCGTGGGCTTTTTGGGCGAGTACGACGCTCTGCCCGGCCTGAGCCAAAAGGTAAGCATAGAGAAAGAGCCGGTCTGCGCCGGCGCCCCCGGCCAGGGCTGCGGCCATAACCTGCTGGGCGTGGCTTGCGTCGGCGCCGCCCTGGGCATGAAAGCCGAGCTGGAAGCTTCCGGCAAAGAAGGCACTGTGGTCTTCTTCGGCTGCCCGGCGGAAGAAGTGCTGACTGGCAAGGCCTTTATGGCCCGCAACGGCGCCTTCACCGACCTAGACGTGGCGTTCTCCTGGCACGGCGGCACAGCCAACCACCTGACTGTGGGCACCATGACCGGCCTGAACAGCGCCGTTTTCCATTTCCACGGCGTCACGGCTCACGCCGGCGGCGACCCTCACAACGGCCGTTCCGCTCTGGACGCGGTGGAACTGATGAGCGTCGGCGCCAACTATCTGCGTGAACACGTCACCAGCGACGTCCGTATCCACTATGTCATCAAAGAGGGCGGCACAGCCCCCAACATCGTGCCCGATAAGGCCAGCGTCTGGTATTATGTCCGGGCCATGAGCCGGGAAGCCATTGAAGATACATACAACCGCCTGGTGAAGGTGGCCGAAGGCGCCGCCCACATGACGGAAACCAAGCTGGAAATCGAGTTCCTGG
>CAJUIK010000023.1:0-2782 GCA_910585875.1 uncultured Eubacteriales bacterium
GCCTGACTGACGAAGAGGGATTCCGCCGGCGTCTGGCGCGGTGGGTCAAGCTGGACGAGGGGCGATAATAAGCGCTTTTCAGAGGATAAAAACCCAAAAGTCTACGATAAAAGAGGAGAGATTTTTTATGGAAATCAAACGGTATGAAGGAACGGGACGCATGAGCCGGGCGGTGGTTTATGGCGACACGGTTTATCTCTGCGGACAGACCAGCCGGGACCAGGCGGATATGGCGGGCCAGACCAAGGCGGTGCTGGCCAAAATCGAGGAATTGCTGGGCAAATACGGTTCGGATAAAGACCATATCCTCAGCGCCACGATTTATGTGAAGGATATGGCCCTGTTTGACGAGATGAACGGCGTGTGGGACGCTTGGGTCAACAACGGCTGCGAGCCCGCTCGCTGCTGCGTAGAAGCCCGCATGGCTTCCGACGCCATTTTGGTGGAAATCTCCATTGTGGCCGGCCTCGTCGGCGCGACGGCCGAGTAACCGAGTCGGGAGCGCCGATTTTCCCAACGCGCATTTTGCAATCTCACTTTGAACTGGGGGAATGCGGAAAACTGACGCTTCGCCCCGCGGGAGCGAAGCCCAAAGAAAATTTTGATTGAGGCGCGACAAGGCCGGATGATTGCCAAGCAATCATCCGGCCTTGTTTATTGGCCTTTATCGCAAATTCTGCCGAGACTTAGTCCCAGTTTTCAGAAGCACGCTTTGTCAGGCGGTTATATTTCTTCTTGGCCTCTTCCGCAGCCAGAGAGTACATAGCGGGGGCCTTTTCGGGGAAGGAGCGGGACAGAGAGGTATAACGGACTTCCCTCTTGATGAACTCCTCGTAATCGCCCTTGGGCTCCTTGCTGTCCAGCTGGAAGGGGTTCTTGCCTTCGGCCTTCAGCCTGGGATCATAGCGGAACAGATGCCAGTAGCCGGCTTCCACAGCGGCCTTGATCTCCAGCTGGCTGTTGCCCATGCCGCCCTTGATGCCGTGCATCTCGCAGGGAGCATAGCCGATGACCAGGGAGGGGCCATGATAATTCTCGGCTTCCACCAGGGCTCGAACGGTCTGCTGGTAGTTGGCGCCCATACCGATCTGAGCCACATAGATATAACCATAGCTCATGGAGATCGCAGCCAGATCCTTCTTCTTGATGGCCTTGCCGGAGGCGGCAAACTGAGCCACTTGGCCGATCTGAGAAGCCTTGGAGGCCTGACCGCCGGTGTTGGAATACACTTCGGTGTCGAAGACCATGATGTTCACGTCTTCGCCGGAGGCCAGCACATGATCCACGCCGCCGTAGCCGATGTCATAGGCCCAGCCGTCGCCGCCGAAGATCCACACGGATCTCTTGGCCAGGAAGTCCTTGTCTTTCAGGATTTCCTTGGAAAGCTCGCAGCCGTTGGCGGCGGCTTTCTCCAGCTCGGGCACCAGAGCGTCGGTGGCCTTGCGGGAAGCGGCGCTGTTGGTCTGGGTGTCCAGATAGGTCTGGCAGGCTTCCTTCAGAGCGCCTTCGGCCTTCTCCATCACCTTTTCCACCTTGGCGGCCAGGCGCTCCCGCAGCTGGCGGGTGGCGACGGCGATGCCCAGGCCGAACTCGGCGTTGTCCTCAAACAGGGAGTTTGCCCAAGAGGGGCCGCGGCCGTCCTTGTTGGTGGTGTAGGGGATAGCGGGAGCGCTGCCGCCCCAGATCGAGGAGCAGCCGGTGGCGTTGGCGATGCTCATGCGGTCGCCGAACAGCTGGGTGATCAGGCGGGCGTAAGCGGTTTCCACACAGCCCGCGCAGGCGCCGGAGAACTCGAGCAGAGGCTGCTTGAACTGGCTGCCCTTGACGGTTTCCACAGACAGGCCGGTGTCCTTTTCAGAGATATGCTTGACGGCATAGTCGAAAGCGGCCTGCTGGTCCATCTGGCTGTCCAGGGGCTTCATCACCAGGGCCTTGTTGGGCGCCGGGCAGATGTTGGCGCACAGGCCGCAGCCCATGCAGTCCAGAGGATCGACCTGCATGACGAAGGTATAATCCTCGCAGCCCTTGCCGATCATCTTCTTGCCCTTCATGGCGGCGGGAGCGTTTTTCATCTCCTCAGCGTCGGCCGCGTAGGCGCGGATGGTGGCGTGGGGGCAGACAAAGGAGCACTGGGCGCACTGGATGCAGTTTTCGGGAATCCATTCGGGCACGTCCACGGCCACGCCCCGCTTCTCGTAAGCGGACACGCCCATGGGGAAGGCGCCGTCGGCGCTGTGCTCAAAGGTGGAGACAGGCAGCTTGTTGCCCTTCTGCTCGGAGATGGGCTCCAGCACATTCTTGACAAAGTCGATCATCTGCTCGCTGCCCTCGTAATGCTTCTCGACGGGGGCGTCCACAGCGTCGGCCCAGCTGGCGGGCACGTTCACTTCCACCAGAGCGTCCACGCCGGCGTCGATGGCCTTGTAGTTCATCTGGACGATTTCCTCGCCCTTGCGGCCGTAGGACTTCTTGGCGGCTTCCTTCATATACTGGACGGCGTCGTCGATGGGGATGATGTTGGCCAGCTTGAAGAAGCCGGATTGCAGGATGGTGTTGGTGCGCTTGCCCATGCCGATCTCGCGGGCTTTGTTGATGGCGTCCACGATATAGAACTTGATGTTGTTCTTGGCGATATAGGACTTCATGGAGGCGGGCAGATGCTGATCCAGCTCCTCGGGGCTCCACTGGCAGTTCAGCAGGAAAGAGCCGCCCGGCTTGACGTCCTGCACAATGTCATACTTTGTGACATAGGAGGGGTTATGGCAGGCGACAAAGTCGGCCC
>CAJUIK010000023.1:2792-4591 GCA_910585875.1 uncultured Eubacteriales bacterium
CGGCTCACCAGATAGGGGGAGCGGATGGGAGACTTGCCGAAGCGCAGATGGGAAACGGTCAGGCCGCCCGTCTTCTTGGAGTCGTAATCGAAATACGCCTGAGCGTACATATCGGTGTGGTCGCCGATGATCTTGATGGAGTTCTTGTTGGCGCCCACAGTGCCGTCGCCGCCCAGACCCCAGAACTTGCAGGAGACAGTGCCTTCCGGGGTTGTATCCGGGGCGTTCTCCGGGTCCTTCAGGGACAGGTTGGTCACGTCGTCGTTGATGCCGACGGTGAATTTCCGCTTCATGTCGGCGGAATTCATGTTGTCATACACGGCGAAGATGTTGGAGCTGGGGGTGTCCTTGCTGCCCAAGCCATAGCGGCCGCCGACGACCTGGATGTTTCGGCCGGTTTCAGCCAGCGCGGCCACGACGTCCAGATACAGAGGTTCGCCTAGGGAGCCGGCTTCCTTTGTGCGGTCCAACACAGAGATCGTCTTGACGCTCTGGGGCAGGGCTTCGGCAAATTTCTCCGCCACGAAGGGGCGATACAGGCGGACCTTCAGCAGGCCGACCTTTTCGCCGTGGGCGGCTTTGTAATCGATGACTTCCTCGATGGTGTCGCACACGGAACCCATGGCCACGATAACGTGCTCGGCCTCGGGGGAACCGTAGTAGTTGAACAGCTTGTAGTCAGAGCCGATTTTGGCGTTGACTTTGTTCATGTATTCCTCTACGATGGCGGGAACCGCGTCGTAATAGGAGTTGCAGGCCTCTCTGGCCTGGAAGTAGATATCCGGGTTCTGAGCCGTGCCCCGCAGGACGGGATGCTCGGGGTTCAGGGAGCGGGCGCGGAACTCGCGGACGGCGTCCATATCCGTCATTTCCTTCAGGTCTTCGTAATCCCACTGAGCCACTTTTTGGATTTCATGGGAGGTGCGGAAGCCGTCGAAGAAATGGAGGAAAGGCACGCGGCCCTTGATGGCGGCCAGATGGGCTACGGCGCCCAGATCCATCACTTCCTGGGGGTTGGTGCTGGCCAGCATGGCGAAGCCGGTCTGGCGGCAGGCCATAACGTCCTGATGGTCGCCGAAGATGGACAGAGCGTGGGAAGCCAGGGCGCGGGCGGAGCAATGGATGACGCCCGGCAGCAGCTCGCCGGCGATCTTATACATATTGGGGATCATCAGCAACAGGCCCTGGGAAGCGGTGTAGGTGGTGGTCAGGGCGCCGGCCGCCAGGGAGCCGTGAACAGCGCCTGCGGCGCCGGCCTCGGACTGCATTTCAACAACGCGCACTTCCTGTCCGAAAATATTCTTCTGGCCGTTGGCGGACCATTGGTCTGCCAAGTCGGCCATGACGGACGAGGGAGTGATGGGGTAAATCGCCGCCACGTCTGTAAAGGCATACGAGACGTGAGCCGCGGCGGTATTACCGTCCATGGATTTCATTTTTCTAGCCATGGGGGTTCTCCTCCTTCAAAAATATATAAAGGCATATAAATAACCGCATTTATTCTATCAGATTTCCGTCCGGGTGTCCACCGATGGTTTGTAAAAAATAAAAAAATTCCCCCCGGCGGGGCCAAGGGGAGAAAAAACACAAAAATTTTGGAAAAACGACAAAAATCCAAAAGAGACCACCGCTCTCGTCCAAGGATCCCAAAAAAATATGGGAAAAGAAGCCTGGGACAGCCGTTTGACTTGTCTGCTTCGCTCATGTATGATTATAATAAGGATGAAAAGCGAAAGCGGTCGACGGCTTTGGGGCCGCCTGGAAAAGGGGATGAGGAGTTGGTAGAAAAGATTGCGACT
>CAJUIK010000023.1:4601-26360 GCA_910585875.1 uncultured Eubacteriales bacterium
CTTCGGGCTTGCGGGGCATCGAAGGGATCCAGGTTCTGTGCGAATGCGACCTTTCCAACGGGCTGCCCGCCTTTGAGGTGGTGGGGCTGCCGGACGCCTCGGTCAAAGAGGCTCGGGACCGGGTGCGGGCCGCGGTCAAAAACTGCGGCTTTGATTTTCCCCTGCGCCGCATCACGGTGAATTTGGCGCCGGCGGATCTGAAAAAGGAGGGGCCTATTTACGACTTGCCCATCCTTCTGGGCATTCTGGCGGCCTCGGGGCAGATCCCGCCGCCCGGGCCGGACAGCTGCTTTATCGGCGAGCTTTCGCTGGACGGGGGGCTGCGCCCTGCCGCCGGCGTCCTGCCCATGGCGCTGGCCGCCCGGCAGGCCGGAGTCCGGCAGATGTTCGCGCCGGCGGAAAACGCCGCCGAGGCGGCGGTGGCCGAAGGGTTGACGGTCGTTCCCGTGCGGCACATTGGGGAACTGGTCGCCCATCTGCGGGGGGAGGTTTCTCTGGCGCCCGCCGCCCCGTATCAATATCAAGGAGAGCCCTCCCAAGGGCCGGATTTTGCCGACGTCATGGGTCAGGAAAGCGTCAAACGGGCGCTGGAGGTGGCCGCCGCCGGCTCCCATCATGTGCTGCTCATCGGCCCGCCGGGGGCGGGCAAAAGCATGATGGCCAAGCGCCTGCCCTCCATCCTGCCCGATATGGCCTATGAAGAGGCTTTGGAAACCACCAAGATTTTTTCTGTGGCCGGTATGCTGGAGCCCGGCCGGCCCATGGTGAACCAGCGGCCTTTCCGCTCGCCCCATCACACTGTGTCCGCCGCCGGTCTTTCGGGGGGCGGGCGGGCGCCCCGGCCCGGGGAAATCTCCCTGGCCCACAACGGCGTGCTTTTTTTGGACGAGCTGCCCGAGTTCCGCCGAGACGCCTTGGAGACCTTGCGCCAGCCCTTGGAAGACGGGGCGGTTTCCATCTCCCGGGTCTCGGGCTCCTGCTCCTATCCCAGCAGGTTTATGCTGGTGTGCGCCATGAACCCCTGCAAATGCGGGTATTACGGCCATCCTTCAGGCCGCTGCACTTGTTCGGAGCAGGCGGTGCGCCGCTACCGGCAGAAGATTTCCGGCCCTTTGCTGGATCGCATCGATATCCATGTGGAGGCCCCTTCCGTGGGTTATGAGGAGCTGCGGGACAGAAAGCCGGCGGAGAGCTCGGAATCCATCCGCCGCCGAGTCAATCGGGCTCGGCAGATTCAGGCGGAGCGCTACCGGGGCCGGGGCGTTTTTTGCAACGCCCAGCTGACGCCGGCCATGATGGCCGAATTCTGCACGCCGGACCCGGAAGGGGAGGCGCTGCTGGCGGCCGCTTTCCGCAGCCTGGGGCTGACGGCCCGCTCCTATGACCGGGTGCTCAAAACCGCTCGAACCATCGCGGATCTGGAAGGCGCCCAGACCATTCGGGCGGAACACATCGCCGAAGCGGTTCAATTCCGGGCCCTGGACAAAGAGCCCCTTTACTAGGCAAAATCAGACAATATCGTCCCTTTTATAACCTCCTGTTTATGCAGCGGTTTATAAAAGCCTGTGGATAACCGGGGCGGAGGCTGTTCAGAAACCTGTTGATTGTGTGGATAAC
Source organism: uncultured Eubacteriales bacterium (assembly GCA_910585875.1). GTDB lineage: Bacteria > Bacillota > Clostridia > Oscillospirales > Butyricicoccaceae > Pseudobutyricicoccus. Next base: position 6,219 of record CAJUIK010000023.1, read on the forward strand.
TGTTTGAAAAACAGGCGGAGAGAGTTATGAACAGCGTGTGAAAAACCGGGAGTCGCCGGCTGGGAAAGCCGGAAATTCAACAATCAGTAATCGGCGCTTTACACAGGCGCCGAGGGGCGCGGCAGAAACTTTGAAAAGGGGGAGCAAAGAACAATGGACGGTAAAAAAAGCGCTTACGAAACCTGGATGGAGGAACAGACCGACCTGGCGAAAAGCGTTCGCCAGTATCAATGGCAGACGACGGGTATTTTGGCGGCGGCGGCCGCCGCGGTGATTCTGTTGACGGCGTTTTTCTGCTGGTTTGCCGCCCATTGGATCCAATCCGCTTGGATCGCCCTGTCGGTCGTCGCCTGCGCGATGCTGACGATGCTGTTGGCGGAGATTTGGACCCAAAAGCCCGGCCTGACGCTGGAAAGCTATCGGCGCAGAAACCGGCGGGCGCTGAAAGCCATGACGGCGGAGGAGCGGGAGGAGTTTGCCCAGGATCAGCTGGAGGCCCTCCAGGACCCGGCCCGCTGCCTGGAGGCGGACCCGGATTTGTTGTTCTTCCGTGAAGAGGCGCCGTTTCGCTTTACGCTGGGCCGGCGGTATGCCTGCATGACCGGGGGCAGAGGATACGGCCCTCGGGTGGTGGAGCTGTCCCAGGTGCTGCTGGCCCGGCCCCTGCGGCGGCGCAGCGCCTGGCCTTTGGCAGATAAAGCGCTGGACTTGGTTTTTCCGAAGGACGAAGGAGCCCAGCAGTTTGGCATCTGTTTTGAGCGGCGGGGGCGGACCCCAAAACCCCGTCAGACGACGATGGTTTTTGAAACAGAAGGCAGCCAGAAAGAAGCCCTGGCCATGCTGCGCTTCCATTTCAACGGCGAGATCTGGTGGAAATCCGATTCCCCCGGCCCGTCGCTGCGCATTGTGAAATAAAAAAACCGCCCCGTGAATCTATGAGTTTCACGGGGCGGTTTCTGGTTTGGATCCTATTTATCGTAGAGCCAGCAGGCCACAAAGTGGCCGGGCTCGGCTTCACGCAAAACGGGCTGCTCTTGGCCGCACCGGTCGGTCCGGTGTTGACAGCGGCTGCTGAAGCGGCAGCCGGGGGGCGGGTTCAGCGGGCTGGGAACCTCGCCGGCCAAGATGGATTTTTTCCGCTCCCGAGAGGCTTTGGGGTCCGCGATGGGGGCGGCGGCCAACAGAGCCTGGGCGTAGGGATGCAGCGGGCGGCGGTACAGCTCGTCGGCGCCGGCCGTCTCCGCCATTTTGCCCAGGTACATGATGCCGATTCGGTCGGAAATATGTTTGACCATGGAAAGGTCGTGGGCGATGAACAACATCGTCAGCTGACGGTCTTTTTGCAGCCGCACCAGCAGATTGACAATCTGGGCTTGGATGGACACGTCCAGGGCGGAAATAGGCTCGTCGCAGAACAGGAATTCCGGGTTCACGGCCAAGGCCCGGGCGATGCCGATGCGTTGGCGCTGGCCGCCGGAAAATTCGTGGACGTTGCGCATGGCGTGTTCGGCGTTGAGGCCCACCATATCCAGCAGCTCCAGCACCATCCGCTCCTCTTCCCGCCGCCCCTTGGCCATTTTGTGGATGCGGAGGCCCTCCGCCACAATATCGTAGACCTTCTGATGGGGGTCCAGAGAAGCGTAAGGGTCCTGGAAAATCATCTGGGCTCGGCTGGTGAAATCAAAGCGCTCCGCCTTGCTCATGGCGTGGACGTCCTTGCCGTTGAACAGCACTTGGCCGGCTGTGGGCTTCAGCATCCCCATACAGGTTTTGCCGCAGGTGGTTTTGCCGCAGCCGCTTTCGCCCACAATGCCAAAAGTCTCGCCTTTTTGGATAAAGAAGGACACGTCGTCCACCGCTTTGAGCGAGCCTTTGTGCTTCACAGGGTAGTGTTTGCACAGGTTTTTGACTTCCAGCACCGGGGTTTGATCGGATATATTAGCCATGAAGGGCGCCTCCTGTCTGAAACGGTACGCCGGTTACGTCGGCCCGAGGGTCGGTAAGCCAGCAGGCGGTTTGGTGTCCGCCGGCCACTGTGACGTTGGGCGGATCGTGGGCGGCGCACACCGCCATGGCGTAAGGGCAGCGGCTGCAAAAGGCGCAGCCCGCCGGCGGATGAACGGCGTCTGGAATGGTTCCTTCGATGGCGGCCAGGGGCTTTTTGGAGTCCCAGTCCAGGCGGGGGGTGGAGTTCATCAGCGCCCAGGTATAGGGATGGCGGGGGTCGTAAAAGATATCGTCGCCGGAGCCCCGCTCCACAATTTTGCCAGCGTACATGACGATGATATCGTCCGCCATATCCGCCACCACCCCCAGGTCGTGGGTGATCATGACGATGGCCATGCCCAGCCGCTTTTGCAGATCCTTCATCAGCTCCAGGATTTGGGCTTGGATGGTCACGTCCAGAGCGGTGGTCGGCTCGTCGGCGATGAGCAGGGCGGGCTTTGTGATCATGGCGGTGGCGATCATGATGCGCTGACGCTGGCCGCCGGAGAGTTCATGGGGGTATTTGGCCATGCAGCTTTCCGCATCCGGGATGCCCGCCATGTCGATCATCTCCGCCGCCCGCCGGCGCAGCTGGCCCAGCGGCAGGTTTTCCTCGTTGTGGTTTTTCAGATTTTCGATAATCTGTTTGCCCACGGGGACGGTGGGGTTCAGTGAAACCAGAGCGTCCTGAAAGATCATGGAGCATTCTTTGCCCCGGAAAGCGCTCCATTCCCGTTTGGAAAACTCCAGCACGTTCCGGCCGTTATACAGGATCTGGCTTCCTTCTTTGATTTTGCCGGGCCGTTCAATGAGGCCCATCAGCGATTTGGAGGCCACGGTTTTGCCGCAGCCGCTTTCGCCCACCAGGGCGGTAGTCTTGCCCTGGGACAGGGTGAAGGAGATATCCCGCACCGAATGGACTTCGCCGGCGTAGGTAAAATAAGATACCGAAAGATTTTTCACTTCTACCAAAGGGGTTTCCATCTTGCGTTCCGCGCCTCCTTATTTGACGATTTTGGGTTCCAGGGCGCTGCGCAGCACGTCGCCCAAGATGTTGAAGCTGAGCACGGTGAGCAGCACCAGAGCGCCGGGGTAAACGGCCATCATGGGCCGGTCCAGAATGGAGGCCTGGGCGGCTTGGAGCATACTGCCCCAGGAGGCGTGGGGAATGGAGATGCCCAGCCCCAGGAAGCTCAGGGAGGATTCTGTCAGAATGGCGCTGGCCACGCCCAGGCTGGCGGCCACAATCACCGGCCCCATGATATTGGGCAGGATATGATGGACGGCGACGCGCAGGCTGCCCGCCCCCAAATTGCGGGAAGCGGCCACAAAATCCCGGGCCTTGAGGGACATGGTTTCCGCCCGGGTGACGCGGGCCACAGAGGCCCAGGAAAACAGGCTCAGCACCATGATCAGGGTGGTCATGCCCGGTTTGAGCATGGTGTTGAGCACGATCATCAGCAACATACTGGGCAGCGCCAAAAAGATATCGGTAAAGCGCATGAGCAGCATATCCAGCTTGCCGCCGATGTAACCGGAAAAAATACCGATTACGGCGCCGATGCAAATGGTGACGAGCATGGCGGAAAAGCCCACTGTCAGCGAAACCCGGCCCCCGTATAGAGCCCGGGTGAAATAGGAGCGGCCAAATTCGTCTGTGCCGAACCAATGCTGGGCGGAGGGGGGCTGAAATTTGTTGGGCAGGTCGATGGCGTTGGGATCATAAGGGCTGAAGGGGGCGATCAGCGCGCCGATTATCATGGTCAGCAGAAAAATGCAGGCGAAAATCGCCATGGGATTGCCGCCGATTTCCTTCAGCAGCTCTTTCCAGACGCTGCGGCGGTAGACGGTTCCCAGGTCCTTTTCTTTTTTCTCAATGCGTTGGAAATCCAGCTCGGTCAGCGCGGGCGCCGCCGGCCGGCCGGCAGAAATAGATTTATTTTCCATGAGCTTCGTCTATCCCCCTTTTGATTCTCGGGTCCGCGAAGGAATACAAGATATCCGCTGTGAAATTGCCGACGACCAGAATCGCGCCGGACAGCATAACATAGGCCATGATGACGGGATAATCCCGCTTGCCTATGGCCTCCATAGCGAAACTGCCCACCCCGGGCCAGCCGAAGACGCTCTCGATGATGAACGAGCCGCAGACCAGAGAGGCCATGTTCATACCCAGCAGGGTGATGATGGGCAACAGGGTGTTTTTGAGCACATGATGGGAGAGGATTTTGCCGGGCAGGGTCCCTCTGGCCTTGGCGGCCAGCACATACTCTTCGCTGAGCTGTCCGATGGCGTTGGCCCGCACATACCGGGTGTAAGAGGCCATGTGGCTCAGGGCCATGGTTATCACCGGCATAAACATATGGGCCAAGGTATCCGGCAGCGTGTCGACGCCCACCGAGTGCATCCCCGAGGAGGGCAGCCAGTGGAGCTTGGCGGTGAACAGGATGATCATCAGCATCCCAAAATAGAAGGAGGGGATGGACATCCCGAAATAGGCGAAGGCGCTGACGGCGTTGTCTACCCAGGTGTTCTTTTTATAGGCGGCGATCAGCCCCAGCGGAATGGCCAAGGCCAGCGAGGCCAGCAGGGAGACGCCCATCAGCAGGATGGTGGAGGGCAGGCGGCGGGCCAGCAGGGGCCAGACCGGGGTTTTGGAGGCCAAGGAGTTGCCGAAGTTTCCTCGAATCGCCTCCCGCGCCCAGCCCAGATATTGCTCCGGCAGGCTTTTGTCCAGCCCCAGCATTTCAATGACGGCCTGTTGCTCCTCTTCAGTCATATCCGGGCTCAGGTACATGGAGGAGATGTCGCCTGGCGCGATATAGATGACGGCGAAAGAGAAAAAGGAGATCAAAACCATCACCACAGCCAGCTGCCCAAATTTGCGCAGACAATATTTCAGCATTGTTTGTTCCTTTCTCCGGCGCCGCCGGGGCGTTTGGGTTTGGAAAAGGGGCCGCCCGTCCGGCGGCCCCTGACGCCCCGGCAGTCCGACAGTTGCGGCGGGCTCGATTAACCGTTGACGGAGATGCCCATGTAGTCCGCGAATTCAGGCACGATGGGCACGCAGTCCAGGCCAGTGACGTTTTTCTGGGAAACCAGAATGTAGTTGGTGTAAGTCAGAGGATAGATGCGGAACTCTTCCAGCGCCTCTTTCTGCACTTCGGCGGCCAGGGCCTTGGCCTCGTCGGGGTTGGTCAGCGTGTTGATTTTGAAAGCCTTCTGGCCGATCTCTTCGCTGAAGCCCCAGGCGCCGTCTGTGCGGTTCAGGTAGCTATAGGCCTGGTTCAGGGTGCGGCCCCGCATGGAATCCCAGCCGTTGGTGCCCAGGTCCCAGGTGTTTTCTTGGCCGCTGCCATAGAGCATGGCGAAGAAGCGGGGGAAGAAGGTGGAGGAATCCAGACCTTCGATTTGCAGGTTGACGCCGATCTGGGCCAGCTGCTGCTGGAGCACAACGGCCACAGCCTCCATGTTGGGCCGGTCGGCGTTGTAGACATAAACCAGGGTCTTGCCCTCCAAGCCAGAGGATTTGGCCAGCTCTTTGGCCTTCTCCAGGTCTTGGGAATAGCTCTTGCAGTTGGGGTCATAGAGGGAGAGGTCCGGGGTCAGGATGCTGTTGGCCGGCTGGGCCAGCTCGTCGGAGCCGTAGGCGCCGTCGATGACTTGCTGGCAGTCGATGGCATAGAACAGGGCCTGACGCTGTTCGTCCGTCAGGTTGGCGGGGCCGAAGGGGTTGATTTGCAGGTAGTTCAGCCGGGCTTCGGAGAAGGAATACATATTATATTTGTCGGTCTGGGCGCTGTATTTCTCGATTTCCTCGGCGGTAGTCAGGCGCATATAGTCAATTTCTCCGTTTTCAAAGGCGATGGCCCGGGTGGAGCCGGAGCCGATGACTTTCATCACCACATTTTTCACCGGAGGAACGCCGCGGTAATAGTCCTGCCGAGCCTCGAAGACGATGCTGTCCTCGTTGATTTCTTTGACAATGTAGGGGCCGGAGGTGACGATATCCGTGGTGGTATAAGTGGTCTGGTCGTCCATCAGCTTCTGGGCGTCGCCGTCGAATACATGGGCGGGGAAGACCACGGCGCCGCTGAGGGAGACAATGTAATAGGAGTAGGGCTCAGGCAGCACAAATTCCATGGTTTTGTCGTCTTTGGCCGTCATTGTCACAGGCTGGCCGTTGACGGCGCCCCAGCTCACCCGGCCGTTGCGCAGCATATAGTAGTCGTAAGTAAACTGGATGTCCTTGGTGGTGATGGGGGTCCCGTCGCTCCAGTTGGCGTCGTCGTGGATGTGCAGCGTGTATGTCAGGCCGTCTTCCGAGATATCCAGCTTGTCGGCCAAATAGAAATCCACGCCGCCCTGGGAATTTTCCAGGAAAAACCGATCATAGATGGGCCGCGTCATGGAGGTGTAGTCGTCGCTGCCGCCGGTGCTGGGGGCCAGGTTGTCCGGCATATAGCTGATGGCGACGGTGAACGTGTCTTTTTCTTCAGCCGGCTCAGAGTCGCCTTCCGGTTTCTGCTGGTCGGCGTCGTTGACTCCGGGATTTTCCTGGTTCGGCTTGTCTTCCGGCGCCTCATCTTTGGCGCAGCCGGCCATGAGGGAAAGCGTCATAGCGGCGGCGGCCAGCAGTGCGATGATTCTCTTCTTCATACAAGAGCTCCTTTCGTCCGGGCGGAACCCGGCAGTCAAAAATGAAGTAATAGGGGCGGGTTGAGGCAAAAAAGGAAAGTCTTCGGCGGATTTCCTCCCCATTCGCCCGTTGCGTTTAGATTATATAGGCGCCCGGCGGGGCTTTGCAATCGAATTATTAAATAAGTGTGAACTCGTCAATTTGTAAAACCGATACCTGTGGCGCCCTATGGAAAATAGGCGGCGGCGAACGAAAAAATCGGGGGCTTTTGCCCCCGTAAACCGTTGCCTATCCGTCAAAAATCTGCAATAATAGAGAAGACGAACAAACACGAAGAAAAACAAAGCGAGGATGGAATGTGAATACCTATACCTTTTGCGTCCCCTGCCTGTTGGGGACAGAAGGGCTGACGGCGGACGAGCTGCGCTACGGCGGTTTCGCCGGAGTCCGGGCGGAAAACGGCCGGGTTTATTTCGAGGGGCCTCTGAGCCAAGCCGCCCGGGCCAATATCCGGCTGCGCTGCGGCGAGCGGGTGCTGCTGCGGCTGGCCTCCTTCCAGGCCCTGTCCTTCGACGATCTGTTTGAGGGGGTCAAAGGGCTGGATTGGCAGGATTACCTGCCGGCGGACGCCGCCTTCCCCGTGACGGGCTATTGTGTCGATTCCCAGCTGCACAGCGTGCCCGATTGCCAGCGCATTGTCAAAAAGGCCGTTGTGGAGCGGCTGAAGGCGGCCTATGGAATCAGCTGGTTTGAGGAAACCGGCGTCAAATACCAGATCCGCTTCGCGCTGATGAACGATCGGGCGGAGATTTATCTGGATACCACCGGCGCGCCCCTTTACAAAAGGGGCTATCGGCTGGCGACTCAGCAGGCCCCCCTGCGAGAGACGCTGGCGGCCAGTTTGGTCAAGCTGGCCCGGTACCGGGGCCGGGAAGAGCTGATCGACCCTTTCTGCGGCTCGGGAACCATCGCGATCGAGGCCGCCATGGCCTGTTGCCAGATCGCCCCCGGCGCCCGGCGTTCCTTTGACGGGGAGGCTTGGCAATTTGAAGACGGCTTGTGGAGCCGGCAGCGGGAAGAGGCCCAGTCGGAGGAAAAAATCCAAAAGCTGCCCGTCTCCGCCTCGGATATTTCGGCGGAGGCCGTGGAGCTGGCTCGGCAGAACGCCCGCCGGGCTGGAGTGGAGGACTGTATCGGTTTCCGCCGGGCAGACGCCTTGGGCCTGCCCTATACCGGCCGACGGGGAACCTTGATCTGCAACCCGCCCTATGGCCGCCGTCTGCTGGACCAGGAGGAGGCCCGGCGGATTTACGACGGCCTGGGCCGGGCTTTGCAGGGGGCGGATTCCTTGAAAAAATACGTCCTCACAGCCGACGAGGGCTTTGAGGAGGCCTTCGGCGCCAAAGCGGACAAGCGCCGCAAGCTCTACAACGGCATGATCAAATGCCAGCTCTATATGTATTTTCGTCAACCAGCCTCCAAAGAGGCGGAATAGATTTTGGGAAAGCCGCGCCCCAAAGAGCGGGCGGCAGGTTCTGGGGAGGGAAACATGAGGTGAAAGCGGAAGGGCCGAAACGATACAGGGCGGAGGAATATATCCGGCAAAAGGATCGGCGGGCCGCTTCGCCGGATCAGCCGGCGGCCAGCGGCGTCAAACATATTTTTCTGATCAACCCGGCGGCGGGCCGGGGCAAAAGCCAGGCCCGCCTGGCCGCCCTCTGCCGGGAGACGGCGGAGGAGCGCCGGCTGGATTACGAGATTTTGGCGACAGAATACCCGGGCCACGGGGCGGAGTTGGTGAAAAAGGCCGTGGGCCAGAGCGGCGGGCGGCGGGTGCGGATTTACGCCTGCGGCGGCGACGGCACGCTGAACGAAGCGGCCCGAGGCGCCTTTGGCGCCTGGAACGCCGCCGTGACCCATTATCCTGCGGGAACGGGCAACGATTTCATCAAGGCTTTCGGCGCTCAGAGCCGGGCTTTTTACCGCCTACCCGCCCTGGTGGACGGCAAGGAAATCGCCATGGATTATATCCAGGCCGACTGCGGCGGCGCAGTCAACGTCTTGTCCGTGGGGGCGGACGCCCGGGTGGCCGCCGGCGTGGCCAAATACAAAAAGCTGCCCCTGCCCCCGGGCCAGACGCCGCCATATCTCCTGTCCGCTGCGGAACACATCATCCGAGGCCTGGGAGAGGAGTACGAGGTGGAAATCGACGGCGTCCGCCGAGACGGAGCTTACACCTTGATTTTTCTGGGCAACGGCGGTTGGTATGGGGGCGGGTTTTGTCCCGTTCCCCAGGCCTGCCCCCGGGACGGCCTGTTGGACGTGCTGCTGGTGAGCAAAGTCAGCCGCCTCACCGCCGCCCGGGTGGTAACGGCCTATAAGCAGGGCCGTTATTGGGAGTATCCGCAGTATATCGCCCATATCCTGGCCAAGGAGGTCAAAATCCGCCTGAAGGGCGGCGGGCAGATGTGCGTCAATCTGGACGGCGAAATCGCCTATTCCAACTGTTTGGAGGCCCGGCTGCTGCCCGGCTTGCGCTTCGTGATGGCCGATCCCATCCAGGATTTTGCCAATAAGCCCGAAATCCCCGGTCAGGACAATCGATTGGAACAGGCCAAGCGAAAGGGAAACGGCCTGTGGAGGGAGATAAAGGGGCGGTTTCAGCAGAAATAACAAATCATGGGGGAGCGCCGGAGGGGAGGCGAAAGACGGCTGAAAATTCGCTTGCCCGGCGCCCCTCGACAACCCAATTTACATGGAATGCGGCCGGAGATCCGCGGCGTTCAGCGCCGCTTTTGTGGGCCGCGCCGGATATTTTTTAGGAAAGGGGGAGTTCCCGCGGTTTTTCCGCGGGACGATTGAATTCTAATGGAACTCACAGAACAATTTATTTTGCTTCAAGCGCCCAACGGCGCGGCGGCGGAAAATGGCAGGAAGCTGTCGAAAAAAGGCGCTTTCGCCGCTCTGCATCGGACGGAGGACGACACGCTGTACTGGGCGGACTGTGCCGGCAGCGGCAAAAACCCCTATCATGTTTCCGTCGACTGGACGGATAAAGACGCCCCGGTCTGCCGGTGTTCCTGCCCCAGCCGGCAGTTCCCCTGCAAACACGCTTTGGGCTTGATGTTTGAGATGCTGGCGGGCAAATCCTTTGAAATCGCGGAAATGCCGGCGGATATTGCGGAAAAGCGGGCCAAGCAAGAGGCCAGAGCCGCCAAAAAGCAGGCGGAAGCCGCCGCGCCTCCCAAGCCCAAAAAGACCAACGCCGCCGCCCAGAAGAAAAAGCTGACCAAACAGCTGGAAGGGCTGGATATGGCGGAGCGGATGGCTTCGGAGCTGCTGTCCGGCGGTTTAGGCGCTCTGGCCGGCGCCTCGGCTCAGACCTATGACAAGCTGGCCAAGGACCTGGGGGGATATTATCTCACCGGGCCTCAGATTTCCTTTTCCCGCATTGCTCTGGCTGTCCGTCAAGTGCAAAAGGACCCGGACCAAGCCTCCGCCGCCTATGGAGAGGCTTTGCGAGTGCTCATTGCCCTGCGTTTCACCTTGAAAAAGGCCCGGGCTTTCCTCCAGCAGAAGCTGGATTCCGGGGATTTTTCCGCCGAGGACAACAGCCTGTTCGAAGCTCTGGGCGGCGTGTGGCGGCTGGAAGACCTGCGGGCCCTGGGGGCGTATCGGGAAAACGCCCGGCTGATTCAGCTCTCCTTCGACGCGTCCTTTGACGAGGCCAAAAAGGAATATGTGGAACGGGGCTGGTGGCTGGATATCGACAGCGGGGAGATCGGCCAGACGCTGAACCTGCGGCCCGCCAAGGCTCTGAAATACGTCAAAGGGGACGACAGCCGCTTCCTTCTGACGGAGATTCCCACGCTCTATACATACCCCGGCGAAGGGGACCGGCGCATCCGGTGGGAGGAATTTTCCACCAGGGCGCTGACGGATCAGGAGCAGGCCGCTCTGCCCGGCCTAGCCCAGCCCGACCTGGCCGCGGCGGTCAAGCTGGTGAAAAACCAAATCAAAAACACCCTGGCTCCAAAATTCATGGCCAGCCTGGTTCCCATCGGCCAGATTGGCGCCGTGGGCGAACAAATTGTGCTGGAAGACCCCAAGGGAGGCCGTATCGTGCTGCGAGACCGGCTGGAAGACGGGGAGGATCACGCCGCTGTAGGCCGGCTGAGCCTGCTGCCCGGCCCTATCCCGGCGGGGTCCGCCCTGTTCGGCCTGATTTTTTACGACAACAGCGACCACAGCCTTTGTATGCACCCCTACAGCGTCGTGACGCCGGCGGGCATTCTCCGGCTGCAATATTAAGGAGGCGGTTTTGGTGAATTTGCAACCTCTTTACGACGTGAAAGAGCGGCTGGAATACGCCGCCGTGGCCGGGACTGGCCTGCTGAGCGAGGATTTTCGGCTCCAGCGAGCGGCGGAGGGACTCAAGCCCTTGGCGGCGGCCAGCCAGGTCTTCGCTCGGGTGGATCAGGGCGTCCAAGCCCTGCTGACCGCCCCGGCGGAAAAGCGGGCCGGCCTGCTGTTGGACGTGCTGGCCCTGGCCGACGCAGTGCTTTACACCCAGGGCAAGACCGGCGCGGCCGGGGATTTGACGCCCCTGCCCAACCTGGGTTGCGGCGGGTATTGCTCCGCCTCCTATTGCCAGCTGGCGCCTATTATGCAGGCTCTCACGGGAACCGGAGGCGGCCGGATGAACCAGATCGAGCAGGCTTGGCAGGAGCATCCCGAGTTTTTCTCCGATTACCGGGCGCTGCCCGCTCTGGTCCAGGGCTTGGGCGAAAGCTACGCCGAGCTGGCGGACCTCTATTGCCAGATTCTCGAGGCCCAAGGCCCTTCCATCGTCCCTCTGCTTCAGGCGGGCTTTGACCCGGCGGGCAAGCGGGATATGGCCCGGCGGGTTCAGGTGATGGAAAAGCTGGCCGGCGCCTCGCAAAACGATTGGTACCTGGCTCAGCTGGAGCAGGCCAAAAAGCCCGTCCGGGGTTCGCTGATTTTCGCCCTGCGCCATGCGCCGGAAAACCTGGAAAAGCTGATTGAGCTGGCCAAGACCGAAAAGGGCGAGAACAAAGACATGGCCTGCCGAGCCCTGGCCCGGATGGAGGGAGAGGGCGTTTTGGACTACTGGCGGAAGCTGGCGGAAAAGAACGAGGACAAAACGCTGGACTATATGCAGGGCGCTTTGAGCGACACCGCCTGCCGTATTACAGCGGAGCTTTGGGACAAGGCGCTGGACTACTACCGCCCCGTCGCCCAGCAGCCCCAAAGCCAGGCGTTGACCTCCGAAGACCTGGGCAGGCTTCAGCATTTGATAGACGCGCTGGAGGACAAGAGCAGCCCGGAAATCTGGGAAACCTATCAAAAAATCGCCCGACTGGGCCTGGGGCTGGACCGGGTGATGGAAACCAATGAGAAGGGCAAGAAAAACCGGATTTTGATGACTTTCAACGCGGCCGGTTATTACCGCAATACCCGGGGCCAGCGGCCTTTCAGCGAAACCGCGCCCCTTTGCCTGGCCAGGAGCATCCGGGCCAACCCGGAACCCGGCCTGTGCCGGCTGGCGGGTCAGCTGAACCAGCTCTTCGGCGGCCCGTGGGCGATTCCCGCTCTGATGGCGGCGCTGACCGCTCTGGACAGCGAGGAGGCTTACGAGCGGGCGGAGGAGATTCTGGGCCCCGGAGGCCAAAAACGGCCGGACAGCCGGTTTCTGCTGCAAGACGCCTTATGGGGCTTGGCCTGGGAGGAGAATCAGAAGGCGTTTCTCTTCTATAACGTCTATCGCCACGACCCGATTTCCGAAAAGGTGACGTATGCCACAATCCCCATCAAAGCCCCCCTGGACCCTCGCTGGTATGATTTGCTGATGCAGGTAGGCGAGCTGGATTCTATCCTGCTGAACCTGCTGCGGCCCCTGGAGCCCGAGCTGAAACAGAGAATCGGGAAGTATTGCTATGCGCGCATTACCACCCGAGGCCATTTGGACCCCCAGGCGTATGTAAACGCTCTGCTCAAATGCGATTGGAAGGATTGGGACGGCTTTATGGTCAAATGCGTCCAGAGCAGCGGCCAAGTCTGGTTCCGCAACGCCATGGCCGTGCTAGAGCGGCTGCCGATCTCTTATCAGGACAAGGCGGATCAGCTGGAGACCATCATGGAGCTGATCAAGAGCAAAAAGGTCAAAGCGCAATATGGAACCTGGCCTGAAGCCGCGGCCAAACAGACTGTGGCCAACTGGCGGCGGCAGGCGGAACAGGCGTAATTTTCGCCGCGTTTCCTGCGCGCCTTCCGGCGGGACAAAGGGAAGCCCCGGCCGGGCGGATCTCGTCGATTGGGGATTTGCCAGGAGTTTGTTTTTCGTTCAATCCCTTATCCAAATGTTCAAAGCGGGGCGCGAGGCGGCGCCCGCGACGTTGTAAAAAGAAAAAGCAAAGGAGAGCAATGCCATGTCTGAACAAAATGTCCAGCGGCTGCCCGCGGAGCAGCTGTATCAGCGGGAATTGGAGGCCCTGATCGCGGCGGAAAAAGATCCGATTCCCACCGGGTGGCGGATGTCCCCCCGGTCTGTGCTGACGTATATCGTCGGCGGCGAAAAAGTCAAAGGAGTGGAGATCACCCCGAAATATATGGGCGGCCGCCGGCTGGTGGAAATCGCCATCGCCACGCTGGTGACGGATCGGGCCCTGTTGCTGATCGGCGAGCCCGGCACGGCCAAATCCTGGCTCAGCGAGCATCTGTCCGCCGCCGTCAACGGCGATTCCACCAAGGTGGTCCAGGGCACGGCGGGCACCACAGAGGAGCAGATCCGCTATTCCTGGAATTACGCTATGCTGATCGCCAAAGGCCCCTGCCTGGAGGCCATGGTCAAAAGCCCGGTCTACCGGGCCATGGAAACCGGCTCTGTGGCTCGGGTGGAAGAGATTTCCCGCTGTGCCAGCGAAGTTCAGGACGCGCTGATCTCCATCCTTTCGGAAAAGCGCGTCAGCGTGCCCGAACTGGGGCTGGAAGTCCCGGCGCAAAAGGGCTTTTCCGTCATCGCCACGGCCAACACCCGGGACAAGGGCGTCAACGATATGTCGGCGGCCTTGAAGCGGCGGTTCAACATCGTGGTTCTGCCCACCCCTTCGGATATGGCCACCGAGATGGAAATCGTCCGCACGCGGGTGGCCCAGCTTTCCGCCGGCTTGGATTTGAACGCCCGCCAGCCCGAAGAGGATATGGTGGAAAAAGTGGTTTCCATCTTTCGGGAACTGCGCGGCGGCGCCACGCTGGACGGCAAGCAGAAGCTGAAAACCCCCTCCGGCGTGCTGTCTACCGCCGAGGCCATCTCGCTGCTGGCCAATTCCATGGCCCTGGCGGGCAGCTTTGGCGACGGCGGCGTCTCCCCAGAGGACCTGGCCGCCGCCCTTCAGGGCGCCGTGGTCAAAGACGAGGATAAGGACAAAGTCTGCTGGAAAGAATATCTGGAAAACGTCATGAAAAAGAGGGGCTCCGACTGGCTGCCCTTGTATAAGGCCTGTCGGGAGCTGAATGGCTGATGGGCGGCCCGGTGCTGTTTGGGGTGCGCCATCTTTCGCCGGCTGCGGCCTATCGGCTGCGGCAGGCGCTGGATCAGGCCCAGCCCCAGCTGGTGTTGGTGGAGGGCCCCTGCGACCTGAACGATCAGATGAAATGGCTCTGCCACCCAAAGACCCAGTTTCCCGCCGCCATTTTGGCCTATACCCGGGAGCCCCCCGCCCGGACTATCCTCTATCCCTTCGCCGTCTATTCCCCGGAATTGCAGGCCATTTTATGGGCTCATGAACACAATGTGGAATGCCGGTTTATGGATTTGCCGTCTTCGGTCTTTCTGGCGCTGGAGCCGGCGGCCCCTATGTTGAGCGTCCAGGAACATCCAGAAGGGGAGGAAGGAACAGAAGGCCCGGGGGGGAGCGAAGCAATCCAGGAAATCGAAGAGGAGGATCTGCGCCCCGCCGCCACCGAAAGCGTCTACCGGCGGCTGGAAACGCTGACCGGCGAGGACCACGACACCTTCTGGGAGCGGAATTTCGAGCAGGCGGAAGGGGCGGTTCAATACCAGGCCGCCTGCAACGCTTTCGGCCGCCAGCTGCGCCAGGCTTCTGTGGAACAGGGCCGGCGGCAAGCCGAAACCGTCGTCCGGGAAGCGTATATGAAGCGGGTAATCCGGCAGGCCATAGAATCCGGCGTTCCGCCGGAAAAAATCTTCTGCGTCACTGGCGCTTTCCATGTGGAGGGGCTGGAGCGAAACCAGCCTATGACCGATGAAGAGGAGGCCGCTCTGCCCCAGGCGGACAGCAGCGCCACCCTGATGCCCTATTCCTATTACCGGCTTTCCACCCGGTCGGGCTATGGGGCGGGTAACAAAGCCCCGGCCTATTTTGAGCTGCTGTGGGATTCCCTCAACGGCGAAGGGTTGGAGCGGACGCCCTATCTCTACCTGACCAAGCTGGCCGCCGCCCACCGGAAAGCGGGCAACCTGACCTCCTCCGCCGAAGTGATTGAGGCCGCCCGGCTGGCCAATACGCTGGCTCAGATGCGGGGGAGCAAGTATCCGGCCTTGGCCGACCTGCGGGACGCCAGCGTGGCCGCTATGGGCCACGGCAGTTTTGCCGAGCTGGCCCTGGCGGCGGCGGATACGGAAATCGGGACTAAAATCGGCTATCTGCCCGAGGGAGTCAGCCGTACTTCGGTGCAGCAGGATTTTTACCGCCAGCTCAAAGAGCTTCGGCTGGAAAAATATCGGACGGCCCAAGTCCAACCGCTGGATTTGGATCTGCGGGAAAAGCTGAACGTCAAATCGGAGACGGCGGCGCTGGCCGACCTGCGCCGATCCTTTTTCCTGCACCGGCTGCGGGTGTTGGGGGTCCATTTCGCCGAGCTGCTGCCCTCCCGGCAGCAGGGCGCCAACTGGGGCGAATACTGGCAGCTGCGCTGGACGCCGGAGGCGGAGATTGAAATTGTGGAATCCGCCTTGCTGGGGGATACCATAGAGGGGGCCGCCGCTTTCGCCTTGAAGGAGCGGGCGGAGCAAAGCTCCTCTATCGCCCAGGCGGCGGCTATCTTCCAAGACGCGTTTCTCTGCGGGATGCCCGCCGCCGCGGCCCACGCCCTGTCGGTTTTGCAGGGGCTTTCGGTGGACGCCGCCGCCCTGGCCGACGTGGCCGAGACGGCCCAGCGCCTTTCGCTGGCCGCCCGCTATGGCGATCTGCGCCGCTTTGACCCGGCGCCAGTGCTGCCGCTGATTCAGCAGCTCTATCTCCGGGCTTGCCTGACCATGGAAGAGGCTTGCGTCTGCGACGCCAAGGCCGCCCCGACGGCCTGTCAGGCCATGGACCAGATCAACCTCCTGCAACTCAACCACAATTTCCTGGAGGAAGACCGGTGGGTAGAGCTGCTGCACCGGCTTTCCGACCGGGACGACCTGAACACCCGATGCTCCGGCTTCGCCATGGCCATTTTGCTGGAACGGGGCCAGGCGGACGAAGAGGCCCTGGCCCGGGAGGTGGCCCGGCGGCTTTCTCCCGGCGTGCCCGCCGACCTGGGCGCCGGCTGGTTCGAGGGTTTGGCGGGCAAAAACCGCTATGCTCTCATCGCTCGGCTTTCCCTGTGGCGGCACTTGGACGAATATCTCTCCGGCCTGGACGAAGACACCTTCCGCCGGGCCCTGGTGTTCCTGCGCCGGGCTTTTGCAGATTTCACGCCGGCCGAGAAAAACGACATCGCGGAAAACCTGGGAGAAATCTGGGGTCTGAACCCCCAGCAGGCGGCGGAGGCGGTTATGCAGGAGCCCACCCAGGCGGAGCGGCAGCTGCTGGACGAGCTGGACGACTTTGATTTTGAGAATATTTAAGAGGGGAGGAAACGCGGCATGACAGAGCAAGAAATGACCAGCCGCTGGCGGCTGATCCTGGGATCGGAAACCCAGCAGAGCTTCAGTCAGATGGGCGGCGGCGGGCTGAGCGCCGAACAGCTTTCGATGGACGCCGCCTTGGCCGCCATCTACGGCGGTCCTGGCGAAAGCCTGGGAGGAGACGGCGGCAGAGGCGCGGGCAAAGGCCCTTCCTCCCCCCATATCTCCAAATGGCTGGGGGATTTGCGCAGCCTGTTTGACCCGGAGATTGTGGCTGTGGTGCAAAACGACGCCATAGAGCGCAAGGGCCTCAAACAGCTGCTGCTGGAGCCTGAGCTGCTGGAGGGGCTGGAGCCCGATTTGAACCTGGCTTCCACCTTGCTGGCCCTCAAGGACCAGATTCCCAAGCGTTCCAAGGAGTCCGCCCGCAAATTCATCCGCAAGATTGTGGAGGAAATCAACAAGATGCTGGAAGACGACGTGCGCCGGGCCGTGACGGCGGCTTTGAACCGTCGGGCCCATTCGCCTCTGCCTTCGGCGTCGGCCATCGATTTCCGATATACGATCAGGAGAAATTTGCAGAATTATAACGAAGAGCTTCAATCCATCATCCCCGAGCGGGTGTGGTTTTTCGACAGGTCCAGCAAAGTCAACCGCTGGCACGTCGTCTTGGATATCGATCAGAGCGGCTCCATGGGCCAATCCATCCTCTATTCTTCGGTGATGGCCTGCGTCCTGGCCTCCATGTCTGCCGTCAAAACCAGCGTGGTGGCCTTTGACACGCAGATTATGGATCTGACGCCGCTGTGCGAAGACCCGGTGGATTTGCTCTTCGGCTTTCAAATGGGAGGCGGCACGGATATCGCCAAATCCCTGGCCTATTGCCAGGGGCTAATGGAAAGCCCGGCCAAAACCCTGTTTTTCCTGATTTCCGACCTGGACGAAGGGGGAAACCGGGCGGCGCTGCTGCGGCGGCTGGAGGAAATCAAGGCTTCCGGCGCCACCGTCGTCGTGCTGCTGGCCGTGGCCGACGGAGGCAAGCCCTATTACGACGCTACGACGGCCCAACGGGTGGCGGATATGGGGATTCCTTGCTTCGCCTGCCCGCCGGACCAGCTGCCCGTCCTGCTGGAACGGGCCTTGAAAGGCCAGGGTCTGGAAGAATTGGCGGCCCAATCGAAAAAGAAAAAATAGAGCTCCGGGGCTCCGCCGCAGGCGGGGCCCCGGAGCCCGGCGAAAGGAGGGCCTATGACAAGGGAAGAAAAGCTGGCCTCCCTGTACCAGGGGTCCACAGTATATCGCCCTCTGGGGGAGGAAGACAGCATTTTGGTGGAAGCCGCCCTGGGATGCAGCTGGCGGAAATGCGCTTTTTGCGATTTCACCCGGGACCCCTTCCAGCTGCTCCCCCTGGAGACAGTGCGGCAGAATATCCAAACCATGAGCCAGCTGGGCGTGAAGGGAAACCGGGCGTTTCTGTTGGGGCAGAACGCCTTTTGCCGGGACGCCGACGGGCTGATGCAGATTTGTGGGTATTTGCGCCATTATCTGCCTCAAATAGAGCAAATCAGTATGTACGCCCGGGCGGAGGATATCCTGCGCAAGACGCCGGAGCAGCTGCAAACCCTGAAAGAGCTGGGTCTGACCGACCTGCACGTGGGGGTGGAGTCGGGCAGCGACACCGTGCTGGCTATGGTCGACAAAGGGGAGACGGTTTTCGACCTGCTGAACGCCTTTCAGATGCTGGATCAGGCGGGAATCGGCTACCTCGTCACCTCCATCCTGGGCCTGGGCGGCAAACATTTGTGGAAAAGCCACGCCATTGAAACCGCCCGGCTCTATAACCGCATCCATGCCAAACAGATCTGGGTGTTGGCCCTCAAGCTCTTTCCTGGCACAAATCTGCACAAGCAGGCCAGTCAAGGTCTTTTTGAACCGCTGACGCCCCGTGAAATGCTGCTGGAAGAGCGGCTGCTGCTCCAAAATCTGGACGTGAAGGACTGCTTCTTTATGGACACCACGGCGCTGAACAAATACACCCTGGCGGCGCCTCTGCCCCAGGGAAAAGAGGGGCTGCTGCAAGCTGTCGAGCAGCTTTTGCAGGAGGGAACCTTCCCCGGCCTGGAGCCTGCGGCCGATCCGCGGCTGAACTGACGGACGACCTTATCAGGAGGAATTGATTATGGCAAACATTTCGAGCGCAGCCGGGACCATCACGCTCAAAGGCAGCTGGACCCAGGAGGATATCGACGCGTTTATCCCCGTGCTGGATTGCTGGGAGTTCTACGGCGAATACGGCGTCCAGTACTACGACAAAACCCCCACGGCAGACAATCCCAAGACCGGCTTCAGCGGCTGCGGCCGCTGGTCCTTCTCCGGCACGCTGGAATCTTTTGACGACTGGACCCGGGACTGGATCAAAAAATCGGGCGACAGCCGCCACGCCCTGTCTCAGGAGCAATATGATCTGCTGCTGAAGCGCATGGCGGAGCGGGAGCTGTCCATCCAGATAGAGTTCAGAGACAGAGAGGAGGGCGTGGGTTTCGACCTCCGCGAAACGGGGGAGTTCGTCAGCGACGGCGAGAGCCTGATATATCGGACCTTGTCCTGTGATGAGGATGTCCCCGACTGGAAGGATTTCCTGCGCGCCGACTTCGACGACGCGGCGGACTACTTCCTCTCCCTGGCCCCGGGCGCGAACAAAGATCAGATCAGGAAGTGGATCAAGCTCCATGTGAAGCCCACCGACTTTTTCTGCCGCCGTTATGGCCCTGTATATTGGAACGACTTTTGGACAAGCGGCGACGACTGCGTGGAAGAAGAGGATATGCTGAATTTTCGGGATATCTTTAGTCCCCAGGGCGACGTCTGGGACGAGGTTGTGCAAAGCTCAGAGGAGGATTTGGGGTGGGATCTGACCGCCCAGAGCGAGGAGGCCGCCCTGTTTGAGGACCTGTCCGCTTCCGGGCAAGTCAATATGCAGCTCAATATGCAGCTCAAGCCCACCGTAATCCATAACGGCTCCAACGGGATGTTGGAGGACGATATGTCTCTGGCCGTCATGAGCCTTGCCAGGGGCGTGACGATGACCGACGCGGACGACCTGCAAAACCGGGAGGGGCCGGAGACGCCCATCGTGGGCATGATCTTCCGCCTGGACCCGGAGGGGAATCTCAGCCGGACGGCCAACGATTTCGACCCCAACGACTGCGACGAGATGGCGGAGGGCATAGCCGCGTTGGAGGCCCGGTTCAGCGAGAACTGCCATTTTGACCGGATTTTTGAGATCAACAACGACGGCGACGACGAGCAGCAGCCCGAGGATTATTTTGATTTTCTTCAGGGAGCTTTAGAGCTGTTGCTGGGCGTCAAATTGCGCCAGGAGAGGATCCAGACGGAAGAGACAGAGGTTTCTCATTTTTTGGATGGAGATGGGAATGAGTATTTCTTCGGCTTCATGGTATTTGTAGTGAAAAACGAACTCTCTGTGTCGGCAGTCGGCCCCGACGGTCAAGAGCTGGACCTGACCGAGGAGCAGCGGGAGGCGGTAATGCGCAGGACGCTCCAGCTCGCCCAGCTGGAATGGACCGAGGAAGACCAGGCGTGGTACGACGACTGGATCAACGCCAAGGAGCGCGCCTATCCC
>CAJUIK010000024.1 GCA_910585875.1 uncultured Eubacteriales bacterium
GATCCGCCGCTGGCGCCGCCGGAAACTGGCGGCTGGCGACCCGGGCCGGCGGGCCTTGGAAGCCTACCGATATACCCGGAAGCTGGCGGCCTACGGTTCGCCGCCAGACTGCGTGGAGGAACTGGCGCTGAAAGCCCGGTTCAGCGAACATGGGCTGACGGAACAGGAGGCGGGACAGGCCCAGCTGGCCGCAGAGCGCATGGCGGAGCAGATTTGGCAAGAAAGCGGCCGTCGCCGGCGCTTCGCTCTGCGTTGGCTGCGGGCGCTGTTGTGACAAGGAGGATATATGGACGTTTCGGAGATCACAGAAGAACAGCTGAAGGAGGCCCGGCGGCAGATCGACTCTATTCTGCACAAACTGCGTGAAACCGTCAAAACCCTGGAAGGCAAAGAGCGGCCGGACCGTTACCGCTCTCAGCTCACCCTGGCCCGGCGGCGCATTGAGGCTTTGGAAATCGCCAATCTGCTGATCGAAAGCCAAAAGGGGCGGTGAAGACCGCCCCAGGAGGTTGGGAGAAGAGGGTCGCGGGCTTATGCCGTCAGCGTGGATTCCGCCCCCTCCAGCAGCAACAGGATGTTGCGCTCTCGGCCGGTTTGGGCGTCCAGGTAGACCAGACAACGGCTTCCGTCCGGGGTCTGACACAGGAATTCATAGCAATCCAGCTCCTGTTGGCCGGCGGAAGGGATCAGGGCTCGGTCCCGGCTTTCCACCGTCAACAGGGGGGAGAGGTTTTGCTGGGCTTGGTCGATGGACAGGGCCGAGGGCTCGAATTGCCGGGCCCGGTGGTTCATCAGATAGCCTCGGCTTTCAAAGCCCACGATTTCGCCGGTGTCCAGCGCCGTCCGGACCTTGATCAAATCGGGGTAGAGGACGCGTCCCTGCTCCACCGGGGCGAAATTGACGGTGACGGCGCCTTGAGCCGTTTCATAATAGCTTTGCTTCATGCCGGGCAGGCCCTGGGCCTCCAAAAATTGCTGGGCCAGCTGGGCGCCCTGTTCCGGCGAAAGCTGGGCCGGGCCGATGTCCCGGCCGTTGGAATAGAGCAGCACCTGCCCGCCCTGGACGGTGATATGCAGGCTGGTTCCGCCGGATTCAAACCGATAACAGGGCAGGGTCCCCTGGGTCTTTTCCACCAGGGCCGGGTCCTGATCCCAGCCGGCGAAGGCGGCGGCCATTCGTGCCGCATCCCCGGCGGAAACCTGGGGTAGGATTTTCAGCGCCTGGGGCTCCCGCTGATCCAGATGGTCGGAAAAGGGGCCGTCGTAGGTCAGAGAAGGGTATTCCGCCAGCTGAGGCGATTGGGAATCAAAGCTGGAAACCGCCGCCGCCGGAGCGCCGAATTCCAGCGAATCCCCCAGCCCGGCCTGGTAATCCATCAGCCGGGCGCACAGGCCGTCCGCCGCCTGGCGCAGGTCGGCCAAGGTCTGGTATTGCTCTTGGTTCAGAGGCTGCTGGCTCCGAACCAGGGAAAAAGCATATTCCCCCGTTTGGTTGATGAATTTTTGGGCTTCTTCTAACCCCGGCGTGGTTTGGGGCAGGGAAGCCAGCGCGTAGCTGGCGCCGGCGGATTCCCGCCAGATTTGGGCGCTTAGCTGGTCCAACATGGCCTTGTCCCCAGAGCACTGGGCCTTGGCCAAGGCGGTTTCCATGGCGGAAACGCTGCCCACCAGCTGGGAATAGGCAGATTGGCGCCGCTGGCTCAGGCGGCTCTGGGAATCCTCATATTGGCTGCGGAAATGAAAGGCCGCCCCCAGAGACAGCAGACAGGCGCACAGCAGGAAGCTGATGATTCTGCGGGGCATGGTTTGTTCGTTCATGACGCGTTCCCCCTTGCGGTCGGATGTCAAATGTCAAAGATTTGTCTGATTGGTAGTCTGGACAAAAATCGCGGGAATTATCCTGCAAAATCTGCAAAAGCCTTGATACCGGCCGAAGAATTGTGGTAATATGATTCTATACGCCCTGTCAGGGTCTTGGAGCCCTCCGCCGGCTGGCGGAGGACGGCGGGACCCCGGCGGGCGCTGGAACCAAAGAAAATTTGAAACAGGAGGAAAAGACCATGACGGAACAGAACGCGGCCCCGCAGAATGGGGCGGAACAGCAGAAAAAAACCGTTTTCAGCGGCGTGCAGCCTTCGGGCAAGCTGACGCTGGGCAACTATTTGGGGGCTTTGCGCAACTGGCCCGCCATGCAGGAGGAAAATCGCTGTATTTTCAGCGTGGTAAATCTGCACTCTATCACCGTGCGGCAAGACCCGGCGGCGCTGCGCCGCCAGACCCTGGAGGTGTTGGCCCAGTATATCGCCTGCGGCATCGACCCGGAGAAAAGCTTGTTGTTTATCCAGAGCCATGTGCCGGCTCACGCCGAGTTGGCCTGGGTTTTGAATTGCTATACCATGTTCGGCGAGCTTTCCCGCATGACCCAGTTTAAGGATAAATCTCAGCGGTACGCCGACAATATCAACGCCGGCCTGTTTACTTATCCGGTGCTGATGGCGTCGGATATCCTGCTCTATCAGACGGATCTGGTGCCTGTGGGCCAGGATCAGAAGCAGCACGTGGAAATCGCCCGGGATATCGCCCAGCGGTTCAACGGCGTGTACGGCCCGGTCTTCGCCATCCCCGAGCCCTTGATCCAGGGGCCGGGCGCTAAAATCGCTTCCTTGGCGGAACCGACCAAGAAGATGAGCAAATCCGATCAAAACCAAAACGCCTTTGTGTTGCTGATGGACAAGCCCGAAGACATCATGCGCAAATTCAAGCGGGCCGTCACCGATTCGGGCAGCCAGGTGGTTCGAGGAGAAGGGAAAGATGGGGTGAACAACCTCATCGCCATCTACAGCGCCGCCGCAGGCTGCTCGCCCGAGCAGACCGAGGCGGAATTTGCCGGCAAGGGCTACGGCGAGTTCAAACAGGCCGTGGGCGAGGCTGTGGTCGAGGTTCTCCGGCCTGTGCGGGAGCAGACCGAACGGCTGCTGGCCGACAAGGCCTATCTGGAGCAGGTTTATGCCGAGGGGGCCCGGCAGGCCGCCCGGGCGGCGGAGCGCACGCTGGAAAAGGTTTATAAAAAAGTGGGGTTTGTCAAAAAGCCCTTCTAAATGATGAGGAGCATAGGAACATGATCGATAACAACGTCTTGATCACCTCGTTTTTCGCCTTCGCCGGGGCGCTGGCCATTTCGTTTGCCACGACGCCTGTGGTCAAAATCTTCGCCAAGAAGGTGGGGGCCATCGACGTGCCCCGGGACGCCCGGCGGATGCACAAAACCCCGATCCCCCGATTGGGGGGGCTGGCCATTTTCTTCGGCTTTCTGATCAGCGTTTTGCTCTTTGGCAGGCTGGAAAGCCAGATGAAATCCATCCTGCTGGGGGCGGTGCTCATCGTGCTGCTGGGCGTGGCGGACGATATCCGCCCTCTGAAGCCGCTGACCAAGCTGGCCGGGCAGATTCTGGCGGCGTTGATACCGGCCTGCAGCGGCGTGGTGGTGGAGCGGCTGATGAACCCCTTCGGGGAGGGCCGGTATTTTGAGCTGGGGATGCTGGCTCTGCCGCTGACGGTGATCTGGATCGTTGGCGTGACCAACGCCGTCAACATGATCGACGGGCTGGACGGCCTGGCGGTGGGCGTTTCGGCCATCGCCTCTATCACGGTGTTCACCATCGCCGTGTTAGTCAGCGAGGGATATATCGCCGTCGTCACGGCGGCGCTGGCCGGCGCCTGCATCGGCTTTATGCCCTATAACATGAACCCGGCCAAGATTTTTATGGGCGATACCGGCGCAATGTTCCTGGGATATATCCTGGCTACGATTTCGATTCAGGGGTTGTTCAAATTTTATGTGGGCATCTCCTTCGCGGCGCCTTTTATCATTTTGGGATTGCCCATTTTCGACACTTCTTTCGCCATTGTCCGCCGGCTGGCAAAGGGGCAGAGCCCGATGCACGCCGACCGGGGCCACGTCCACCACCGGCTCATCGATATGGGGTTTGATCAAAAGCAATCGGTGGCCATTCTCTATATGCTCTCCGCCCTGCTGGGCCTGGCCGCCGTGCTGCTGGCCACCAGCGGCGAGATGAAGATCATTATCTTGGCGGTGGCCATCCTGGCCTCGGCTCTCATCGGGCTGAGCGTCACCGGCCACGAGCAGAAAAAAGAAAAAAGCCGGCGGCAGCCGGAAACGACGGAAACAGGCGAGGAGCAGGAGGGCCAGGATGAAACAAAGCATTAAAGTAATGTCTATTTTTGGTACTCGGCCGGAAGCCATCAAAATGGCGCCTCTGGTCAAAGAGCTGGAAAGCCGGGAACAGGTGGAAAGCCTGGTCTGCGTCACGGCCCAACACCGGGAAATGCTGGATCAGGTGCTGGACGCCTTTTCGATCCGGCCGGATTACGACCTGGATATCATGGCCCCCTCTCAGACGCTGATGCACATCACCGTCAAGGCGCTGGAGGGATTGGCCGGCGTGCTTCAGCAGGCCCGGCCCGATTTGGTGCTGGTCCATGGCGACACCTCCACCACCTTTGTGGCGGCGCTGGCCGCCTTTTATGAGAAGATCAAGGTGGGCCACGTGGAGGCTGGTCTGCGCACGGGGGATCCATACTCCCCCTTCCCTGAGGAGATGAACCGGACGCTGACCACGGATATCGCGGCCCTGCATTTCGCCCCCACCCCGGCCAACGCCGCCAATCTGCGGCGGGAGGGGGTGGAGCAGGGGATTTATATCACGGGCAATACCGTCATCGACGCCCTGTCTTCCACCGTCCGGCCTCAATATACCTTTGACTGCCCCCGGCTCAACCAGATTGATTATCAAAAGGAGCGGGTGATTTTGCTCACCGCCCACCGGCGGGAAAATTATGGACGGCCTTTTGAACAGATTATGGAGGCGGTGAAACAGGTTGCCGCCCAGGAGGAAGGGGTCCGCTTTGTCTACCCGGTGCATTTGAGCCCTTATGTGCGGCAGACGGCTCAGAAATATTTGGGCCAGATTTCTAATATAGATTTGATCGAGCCCTTGGGCGTGGTGGATATGCATAACCTGATGGCCCGGTGCGCCTTGGTGATGACGGATTCCGGCGGCATTCAGGAGGAGGCCCCTTCCCTGGGCAAGCCTGTGTTGGTGCTGCGGCGGGAGACCGAGCGGCCCGAAGCAGTGGCCGCCGGCGCCGTCCGCATGGCCGGGGTGGAAAGCGGCCAGATCGCCCGCCAGGCGGCGACGCTACTGGAGGACCCGGCGGAATACGCCAAGATGGCCCAGGCCGTCAACCCCTATGGCGACGGCTTCGCCTGCAGGCGCATCGCGGACGCCGCCCTGTATTCTTTTGGGCTGCTGCCTCAGCCGCCGGCGAATTTTGAGGCGGGGAGCCCCGGCGCCCGGTGAAAAAAAGCAATATGGCCCAGGCCGCGGCGGCGGCCGCTCTGCTGCTGACAGCCATGGCGCTGACCAGCCTGTATCTTTCCCATCGGCAGACAAGCCGGACGGGGACGGTGGCCTTGCCGCCTGAGCAAAGCGGCCCCGCCGGCCAACCGGCGGAACCGGGACCGATGGCGGACGGCGTCGCAGTGGATACCGGCAATGTGCTGCGAGTCATCCGCACGCTGGACCGGCCCCGGGAATATACCTTTGAGGTAGAATCCACCTTGTCCTATTACAGCGTCAGCGACACGCTGCGGGTGCGGGGGGCCGTCAAAGGCCGGCGCAGCAAATTGCAAATGGTGTCCGCCGCCGGCGCTGTGGAAAAGGAAGTTGTCGTGGCCCCTTCGGGCTACTACGCTTGGCAGGCGGGGCAGGCCAGCCTCTATAGCGGCGCTTTGGGCGGCGATTGGCCTCAAGACGGCGATTTGGCCGCCTTTTGCGACGAAGCCAGCCGGATTCCAACCTATGAAGATGTGCTGGCCCTGGGCGAGCAGAACCCGGACTGCCTGTTGGACGCCGGATACGCCCAGCGGGACGGCCAAGCCTGTATTTATGTGCTGGTGGACAATCCGCTATCCGGCGCTCAGGACAGCTATTATATCTCCATCGATACCGGCTTGCTGTATGAGGCTCGCAGCGAAAAAAAAGGTAGGATTATTTACCAGATGAAACAGACCGCTTTTCAAAGAGAGGCGGTGGCGGAAAGCCAATTTACTTTGCCAAACGGCCAGCAGATAACGGAAGAATAGCGGAAGGCCGCCCGACAGCGGGCAAGCTGGAAAAGGAGGAAGATTCTGATGAAATTATTGGATATCATTCAACTCAACGAATTGCAGCAGGTGCAGGATTTGTTTGCCCAGGCCACAGGGCTGGCGGCAGTTACAGTGGATATGGACGGCAACTGGATCACAAATCCCAGCAATTTTACGGATTTCTGCCAACGGTTTGCCCAGCGGGGGCCGGCCGGCGGCTGCCAGGGCTGCGGCGCCCAGCAGCCTGGGGTTTACCGGTGCCCGGCGGGTCTGATGAATTTTTATCAGCTGCTTTTGCTGAACGGGGAGCCCGTCTGCGCCCTGTTGGGCGGCCAGGCCGCAGAACCGGGACAGAGCGAGGAGGCTTTCCGCCAGGCCGCTCTGTCGTTAGGGGCCCCGGAGGAAGAGGGGCTTCAGGCCCTGAAAAAAGCGCCCGTCCGCCCGGAAAAGCAGATCCGCGCCGCCGCCGAGCTGGCGGTGCAAGCCATGAACAATCTGATCGCCCTGCGTTCCGCCGGCCATGACAGCCGGACCCAAGACGTTGTGTTGGCGGAGGAGATGGGCAACATGGTGGGCAAAACGCGGGAGATTGTCCGCAAAATCCAGGATTTGAAAAAGGTTTCCACCCAGCAGAAGCTGCTGTCCGTCAATGCGGCCATCGAAGCGGGCCGGGCTGGCGACGCCGGCAAGGGCTTCCGCATTGTGGCGGATCAGATGGGCAAGCTGGCGGAAACTTCTTCAGAAGTCTATGAAAGTATCATTGAAGATTCTAAAGTCATCTATACTGCCGTAGAGCACATGAAGGAATTTCGGGAAGAGAGATAGAACAAAAATCAGCGCCCTGAAAAAGGGCGCTGATTTTTTATCGTAGTTGACGCGGTCTAAAAAGCAGGGGCTGCATTTGCTGAGCGAGGGCCGCCTACATCATTTGGCGGCGCCAGGACAGGTTCATGGTGCCGTCCTGCATGACGGACAGGTTGTCCAGAGTTTTACCGGTGCCCAGGGCCACGCAGGAAATGGCGTCGTCGGCCACTCGGGTGACGATGCCGGTTTTGGATTCGATCAGCTTGTCGAAACCGTAAATCAAGCTGCCGCCGCCGGTCATAACGATGCCGTTGGTGGCGATATCGCCCACCAGTTCGGGGGCGGTGCGTTCCAGCACATAGTGAACCGCTTCCACAATCTTGGTGGAAACCTCTTCAAAGGCTTCCAGCAGCTCGGTGGAAGTGACGGTGAACACTCGGGGCAGGCCGGTCATCAAGCAGCGGCCTTTCACCTCCATGCTGGTTTCCTCCTCCCGAGGATAGACGCAGCCCACGGTCATTTTCAGCTCCTCCGCCGTCCGTTCGCCAATGAGCACGTTGTGTTTGCGGCGGACGTATTTGACAATGGCCTCGTCAAATTTGTCGCCGGCCACCTTGATGGAGGTGCTTTCCACCATGCCGCCCAGGGAGATGACGGCCACGTCGGTTGTGCCGCCGCCGATATCCACAATCATGTTGCCGTCGGGCTTGGAAATCTCGATGCCGGCGCCGATGGCCGCGGCTACGGGCTCTTCAATCAGATAGACCTTTTTGGCGCCGGCCTGGGTGCCGGCGTCGATGACGGCCCGTTCCTCTACCTCGGTGATGATGGAGGGCACGCAGATGACCACGTTGGGTTTGAACAGCCGGAAGCCCAGCACTTTGTGGATGAATTCTTTGATCATTTTTTCCGTCATCTCATAATCCGAGATGACGCCGTCCCGCAGGGGGCGGACGGCGATGATATTGCCCGGCGTGCGGCCCAGCATTTTCTGGGCGTCCTCGCCGATGGCCAGGATTTTGCCGGTGGACTTGTCCACCGCCACTACAGAAGGCTCGCACAGGACGATGCCTTTGCCTTTTACGTAAACCAGTACCGAAGCAGTGCCCAAATCGATTCCAATATCTCCAGCAGACATATCTTTACTCTCCATTTCTCCGGCCGCCCTGCCGGCGCCGCCTCCCGCTGCCTGGCAGGAGAGGCCAAACGATAAATTTATATGTGCGTTTATGAGACAGAGGCTCAAAAAGCCTCCTCAATTCTATACCTTGCTCTATTATACCCAAACAAAGCGGCCTTTTCAACATATTCTTTCTATTCTTTTTGAGCGGGAGGGTTTAGAGGCGGCCTGGGCGTTCTATTTTCGTGATCGGCTTTCTGCACAAGGACATCAAACAACTGCGGCGTGGCGCGCAGAGCTTGGAGCAGCCGGCGTATTGGCTGATATGATTACCACGATTTTATTTAAGAGAAAGTATAATTATGACGAAGCCCAAATCTATCATGAGGGAGGGCGATTTTTCGGCCGCCGCCTGGGTTGCGGAATTTGTCGGGCAGTGGTATAATAAAAAACTAAGTTACAGACAGGAGGCGCCAGATGGGTAAGCAACCGATAACAATATCCAAAGAAGAACTGGAGCGGCAGAGGGAATTTTCCGAGCAGATCCGCCGGCATTATCTGGAGACGATGGGCCGCCAGCCCTTGGCCTGCGTGGATACCTACGGCTGCCAGCAAAACGAGGCGGACAGCCAGCTGCTGCGGGGCATGATGATCGACATGGGGTTTGGGTTTACCCCGGAGCCAGACCAGGCCGACCTGGCTCTGTTCAACACCTGCGCCGTGCGGGAGCACGCGGAGCAGCGGGTGTTCGGCAATATCGGGGCGCTGACCCACGCCAAGCGCCGCCGGCCGGGCATGATTGTGGCGATGTGCGGCTGTATGGCTCAGCAGGAGCGGATTAAGGAGAAAGTGAAGAAGAGCTTTCCCGTGGTGGACCTGCTGTTCGGCTCCCATGTGCTGTATCGTTTCCCCGAGCTGCTGTGGCGGCGCGTCCAGAGCGGCAAGCGGGTGTTCGATATCTCCGGCGACGAGGCCGGCGTGATTTTGGAGGGCGTTCAGCCCCAGCGTGACAGAGGCGTCAAAGCCTGGCTGCCCATTATGTACGGCTGCAATAATTTCTGTTCCTATTGCATTGTGCCCTATGTCCGGGGCAGGGAGCGCAGCCGCCAGCCCGAGGCGGTGAAGGCGGAATTCCGCCGGCTGGTGGAAGAGGGATATAAGGATATCACGCTGCTGGGGCAAAACGTCAATTCCTATGGGATCGGCTGTGATTTTGACTGCGATTTCGCCGACCTGCTGGAGGATCTCAGCAGGGAGCCGGGGGATTTTATCATCCGGTTCATGACCAGCCACCCCAAGGACGCTTCGGAAAAGCTGTTTGAGACCATGGCCCGGCACGACAATATCGCCAAGCATCTGCATCTGCCCTTCCAGTCCGGCTCCAGCCGGGTGCTGGAGCAGATGAACCGCCGGTATGACCGAGAGCAATATCTGGCGCTGGTTCAGGCCGCCCGGCGGCATATGCCCGGCCTGACGCTGAGCAGCGACGTGATTGTGGGCTTTCCCAACGAAACCGAGGAGGACTTTGAGCAGACCCTCAGCCTGGTGGAGCAAGTGCAGTTCGACAATTTGTTCACCTTCATTTATTCCAGGCGGGAGGGCACCGCAGCCGCCCGCATCCAGGACGAAACCCCTGCGGAGGACAAGAAACGCCGCTTCCAGCGGCTGCTGGACCTCCAAAACGGGATTTCCAACCGGCGGAACGCCCAATGCGTGGGCAAGACCTTCCGGGCCTTGGTGGACGGAGAGGGGCAGGACGAGGAATACCCCTTGACGGCCCGGACGGAGGGGCAGAAGCTGATCCGACTCAAAGGCGACCCGTCGCTGATCGGCAAATTTGCCGATATTACCATTGAAAAACACACCACCTGGGCCCTGTTTGGGTCCCTGCGGCAGGAATAGGGGGGCGGCATGGCTGGCAAAGCGGAAAAGGCGGCGGAACTGACCCCCATGATGCGGCAGTACATGGATATCAAGCGGCAGCACGAGGACTGCATCCTGCTCTATCGCCTGGGCGATTTTTATGAAATGTTCTTCGAGGACGCCAAAACCGTCTCCCAAGAACTGGAGCTGACGCTGACGGGCCGGGACTGCGGCCTGGAGGAACGGGCGCCCATGTGCGGCGTGCCCTTCCACAGCGCGGAAAGCTATATCGCCCGGTTGATTCAAAAGGGGTACAAGGTGGCCGTCTGCGAACAGATGGAGGATCCGGCTTTGGCCAAGGGGCTGGTCAAACGGGACGTCATCCGCATGATCACCCCGGGCACCGTGATCGAATCGACCATGTTGGAGGAGACGCGGAACAACTTTATCTGCGCCGTCTATTTGGACAGCGGAGGCGCGGGCCTCTGCTTCTGCGATATCTCCACCGGCCAGATTCAGGCCACGGAGCTGACTGGATCGGGGATGGCGGAGGCCGCCGTCAGCGAGCTGGCCCGCTTCGAGCCCAGCGAGGCCGTGCTGTCCGACGGGGCCTATAGCTGCGACGTCATCCGCCAATATCTGACCCAGCGGCTCAAATGCCATGTGGAGCGGGCGGCGGAGCGCACCTTTTTGCTGGAGCCCGCCCGAGAGCTGGCGGGCCGCCATTTTGATTTGGAAGGGCCCTTGGGCCGGCAGTGCGTCCAGAGTCCCCGGCTGCTTCAGGCGGCGGGAGGGCTGTTGCACTATCTCCATGAAACCCAGAAAAACGACTTGAAGCACATCAATCAACTGGAAATTTACGCGCAGGCCCAATTTATGAGGCTGGACCCCGCCGCCCGCCGGAATCTGGAGCTTTGCCAGTCTATGCGGACAGGGGGCAAGCAGGGGACCTTGCTCTGGGCTCTGGACCGGACCAAAACGGCCATGGGGGGCCGGTTGATTCGCCAATGGCTGGAAAAACCTCTGGTGAACGTCAGCCAGATTCTGCTGCGCCAGAACGCGGTCGCCGCCTTAGTCAAGGATAGGCCCGCCCGCGACGCCCTGGCCCAGGCCCTGTCTGGCGTCTTGGATCTGGAGCGGCTGGCGGGACGCATTGTCTATGGCGCCGCCAACTGCCGGGACCTGCGGGCCCTTTGGCAGACCTGCCTGCGCTTGCCGGAGGTCCGGGCCGCCCTAGAAGGGCTGGATTCCCAATACCTGCGGGAGCTGCGGGAGCAGATCGACTGCCTGGAAGACGCGGCCTCCCTCATCGACCGGGCCATCGAAGAGCAGCCGCCTTTTTCCGTCCGGGAAGGGGGCATGATCCGTCGGGGCTTTGACAGCCAGGCGGACGAGCTCCGAGACCTGCTGGAGGGGGGGCAGAGCAGCTTGGCCGCTGTGGAGCAGCGGGAAAAGGAGCGGACGGGCATCCCCAAGCTCAAGGTGGGCTACAACAAGGTGTTCGGCTACTACATCGAAATCAGCAAATCCTATGCCAGCCAGGCGCCGGAGGATTATATCCGCAAACAGACGCTGACCAACTGCGAGCGCTTTATCACCCCGGAGCTCAAAGAGCTGGAAGCCCGGATGCTCAACGCGGGCCAGCAGATTGTCAGCTTGGAATACCAGATTTTCTGCCGGGTACGGGACCAGGTGGCCGCGGCGGCGGACCGGATTCAGCAGACGGCCCGGGCCGCGGCGGCCGCCGACGTGCTGCGCTCTTTTGCGGAAACGGCGGAAAAACGGGGGTACGCCGCGCCGGAGGTGGATTATTCCGACAAAATCCAAATCAAGGACGGCCGGCATCCGGTGGTGGAGACCATGCTGCAGGACAGCCTGTTTGTGCCCAACGACCTGGAGATGGACTGCGGCGAAAACAGGACGGCCATTATCACCGGCCCCAATATGGCGGGCAAGTCCACCTATATGCGTCAGGCGGCTCTGCTGGTAATCATGGCCCAGTGCGGCAGCTTTGTGCCTGCCGGCAGCGCCCATATCGGCGTGTGCGACCAGGTGTTCACCCGGGTGGGCGCTTCAGACGACCTGGCCGCCGGCCAGAGCACCTTTATGGTGGAGATGAGCGAGGTGGCCGATATCCTGAAAAACGCCACGCCCCGGAGCCTGCTGATCCTGGATGAAATTGGACGGGGCACCTCCACCTATGACGGCATGGCCATCGCCCGAGCTGTGCTGGAATACGCGACGGACAAAAAGACCTTGGGGGCCAAGACCCTGTTCGCCACCCATTACCATGAACTTTCCGAACTGGAGGGA
Organism: uncultured Eubacteriales bacterium; assembly: GCA_910585875.1. Classification (GTDB taxonomy): domain Bacteria; phylum Bacillota; class Clostridia; order Oscillospirales; family Butyricicoccaceae; genus Pseudobutyricicoccus. Next base: position 12,270 of record CAJUIK010000024.1, read on the forward strand.
CGGTTGGACGGGGTGAAAAATTACAACGTTGTAGTCAAAAAGCGGGGGGACGACATCACCTTCATCCGCAAAATCGCCCGGGGCGGCGCCGACGACAGCTACGGCGTGGAAGTGGCCAAACTGGCGGGCCTGCCGCCGCCTGTGATCCGCCGGGCCAAAGAGCTGCTGCTGCAGCTGGAGCAAGGCGGGCTGGGCAAGGCCGAAGACAAGGCCCCGCCGGCCGGGGCGGAAGAGCCGCCTCAGCTTTCGCTGGCCGCCATGGCCGGCCAGGCCGTGGTAGAAAGGCTGCGGCAGATTTCGCCGGATACTCTGAGCCCCATTGAGGCTCTGACCCTGCTGTATGAGCTGAGCAAACAAGCCAAGGAGTGCTGAAAAGGATGGCAAAGATATCTGTGCTGGCCCCCCAGGTGGCCAATATGATCGCCGCCGGCGAAGTGGTGGAGCGGCCCGCTTCGGTGGTCAAGGAGCTGATTGAAAACGCGGTGGACGCCGGCGCCGACGCGGTGACGGTGGAGATCCGCCAAGGCGGCGCCGCCTATATTCGGGTGACGGACAACGGCTGCGGCATGGATCCGGAAGACGCTCAGGCCGCCTTTCTGCGCCACGCCACCAGCAAAATCCGGTACGAAGGGGATTTAGACGCCATTCGCACCCTGGGTTTCCGGGGAGAGGCGTTGGCCGCCGTGGCGGCCGTCTCCAAAATCGATTTGTTCACCAAGCCTCCCGCCGCCCCTTCGGGCTTCCATGTGTCTATCGAAGGGGGAGAAATCACGGAAGCGGGGGAAACCGGTTGCCCGGACGGCACCACCGTCGTAGTCAAGGATTTATTTTACAACACCCCGGCCCGGATGAAGTTCCTCAAGAAGGATTCCACCGAGGCTTCTTATGTGGAGGCCGCCGCAGAAGGGGCGGCCCTGGCCCGGCCCTCTCTCTCTATCAAGATGATCAAGGACGGCAAGGAAGGGCTTTATACGCCGGGAGACGGCAATATGCTGTCGGCGCTGTACGCCGTCTACGGCCGGGACTTCACCCGGCAGCTGGCGGCCCTCAGCGGCTCCCAGAGGGATGTGCAGGCCGGCGGTTTTATCTCCCGGCCCAGCTTTTCCCGGGCCAATCGAGGAATGCAGAGCTTTTTTGTCAATGGCAGGCCCGTCCGATCCAAGCTGCTGACGGCGGCGGTGGACCAGGCCTATCAAGGCCGGCTGACAGGGGGGCGGTTTCCCGCCTGCTTCCTGTCGCTGTCAGTCAGCCCCTCGGCGGTGGACGTCAATGTCCATCCAGCCAAGCTGGAGGTCAAATTCGCCCGGGAGCGGGAAGTTTTCAGCGCGGTATACCAGTTTATCACCGCCGCTTTGGACAGCGCCGACCCTCTGCGGCCAGAGCCGGAGGAGGAGCGGGAGCAGCCCCGTTCCATCCAGCCGGAGGCGCCCCGGCGGCAGGAGCCGGTTTTGAAAACCGGATACCGGCCCCGGCTGTTCACATTTCCCGAAAGCCGTCCGCAGGGCGGAGAGCCGCTGAAAAGCAGCGGGCAGATTCCCTATCAGACCAAATTTCAGGCGGCGGACGCAGGGAAAAGCCCTGCCAGCCCGGCAAAGCCAGCCCAGCCGCTCCAGCCCGCCGAAAGCGAGCCCCCGCCGGCGCTGAAACCCCGGGGAAAAGAAGCGCCTCCGCGTCTTGAAGAGCCGATTGCGGCGGAAAAACCCACGGATGCGCCGGAATTCCGGGTGATTGGGGAGCTGTTCGCCACCTATATCCTGGTTCAGACCCAGGACGCCCTGGTGATGATCGACAAGCACGCCGCCCATGAGCGGATGATTTACAACCGGCTGCGGCAGGCCGCCGGCGGAGGAGACGGCCAGACTCTGCTGGCCCCTCAGCGAGTCAGCTTGAGCCGGCGGGAAAAAGAGGTTCTGATGGAAAATCAGCCTTTGCTGACCCAGGCCGGATTTGGGATTGAGGATTTTGGAGAAGGAGCTCTGATGGTTCGTCAGACCCCCATGTATCTGGAAGGGGAGGACGCGGGCTACGTCCTTTCCGACATAGCCGGGCAGCTGCTGGAGGGCAAAACCCCTCGGGCGGAGTCCTATGAAAAAATCCTCAAGAGCGTGGCCTGCAAAGCCGCTGTCAAGGCCGGCGGTTTTACCAGCCGGGAAGAACAACAGGATTTCGTAGCCAGATTGTTGGCGGACCCTCAAGTCCGTTCCTGCCCCCACGGCCGGCCTGTTCTGTTTGTTTTGACTCGGGGCGAAGTGGAAAAACAGTTCAAGAGGACGCTGTGATGGGGCGGCTGATTGTTGTGGCGGGCCCCACCGCTTCGGGAAAGACAGAAATGGCCATCCGCCTGGCTCAGGCTTTGGACGGAGAGGTGATTTCGGCGGATTCCATGCAGGTTTACCGCCGGATGGACATCGGAACGGCCAAACCCACCCCGGAGGAGCAGGCCCGGGCCCGGCATCATATGATCGACGTGGCCGACCCGGGAGAGGAGTATTCCGTGGCCCGATACGCGGAACAGGCGGACCGGTGTGTGGAAGATGTGTTGAGCCGGGGAAAGGTTCCTGTGGTCTGCGGCGGATCCGGGCTGTATATCGAGGCCTTGATCCGGGGCGGGGGATTCAGCCCGGGCCAGGGGGATTCCCCGCTGCGCCGCCGGCTGGAACAGGAATGGGAACAGGACCCGGCTCCGCTGCTGGCGGAGCTGAGGCAGGCGGACCCGGAGAGCGCCGCGCGCCTTCACCCCAACGACAGGCGGCGGGTGCTGCGGGCCTTGGAGGTCTGGCGGGGCGAAGGGCGGACCATCTCGGAACACAACCGGCTCAGCCGGCAGAAGCCCCCCAAATATCAGGCCCTGTGGTTTGGGCTGCGGCCCCAGCCGCGGGAGCTGCTGTACCGGAGAATCAACGACCGCGTGTCGGCCATGCTGGAGCGGGGCCTGCTGGAGGAGACTCAGACGCTGTGGCGCCAGGGCTGGCTGGAAGGCACGGCGGGCCAAGCCATCGCCTATAAAGAGACGCTGGGCTACTTGAAGGGGGAATGTTCCCTGGAAGAAGCGGCGGAGCTGCTGCGGCGCAAAAGCCGCAATTACGCCAAGCGCCAGCTGACCTGGTTCGGCCATGTGCCCGATCTCCAGTGGCTGGATTATCAAAATCTCCAGCAATATGATGCCGTCTTGCAGGAATCGACAAGGATTGCCCGGGGCTTCGCGGTAAGATGATAGAGATCTCACAAAAGAGACTCTATTATATGAACGGAGGACGCAAAGATGGCAAGCGAAAAAAGATCGGTTTTGCAGGATTCTTTTCTGAACGAGGCCCGGATCCGGCGGACGCCGGTGACGGTGTTTATGACAAACGGGTTCCAGCAGAGGGGCGTTATCTCATCCTTCGACGGCTTTACCGTCCTGCTGACCAACGAGGGCAAGCAGTATTTGGTGTATAAGCACGCGATTTCCACTATCGTTCCTCAGGAGCGGGTGAATTGCAGGGAGGGCGCTCAGGAATAAAACAGGGCGGAGGAGGCCCTGGAGCCAATGACGCGGAGACAAGTTTTCACCTCGACGGCGGCGCTGTTTTTCGCGCTGCTGGTGGTCTGTTACATGGGGTATCAGGTGACGGTCAATCTGTCGGAAAAAATCATCACTGCCGACGCGGTGTCTGTGACGGCGGAGGATGTGATTACGGCGGACGGCGTGTTTATCCGCAGCGAACAGCTGGTTTACGCGGAAGCCGGAGGCTCTGTGGAGTTTTTGGCAGAGGAAGGGGCCAAGGTGGCCAACGGCCAGCAGATCGCCAGTTTTTTTGACGACCAAGGCCAGCTGTCTCTTTACCGGCAGTCTCAGGCCCTGGAGCAGCAGATTGAGAGCGTTCAGTACGCTTTTTCCCATATGGCCGACGGTTCGGACAGCGTCAAACTGGATTCGCTGATTAAAATGAACCTGCTGTCTATGGGAGACAAGCTGGACCGGGGCGCCTTGAGCCAGGCGGAGGAATACGCCGCCAAGCTGGACGCCATGATTGTGCAGCGGGGCGCCGCCCAGAACGGCCAAACGGATTACGCTTCTATTCTGGCTGATTTGGAGAGCCAAAAGGCCGCTGTGGACGCCCAGATCCGGGGCGGCGCCGCGGCGCTGGCCCCGACGGGCGGCTATTTCATAGGGTCTGTAGACGGGCTGGAGCAGACGCTGACTCCCCAGAACCTGGAGACGCTTTCCGCCAGGCAGATCCGCCAGGCCATGGATCAGCCCGCCGCCCAGCCCGCCGGCGCCATCGGCAAGGTGACCGACGAGTACCAGTGGTATTTCGCCGCCTTGGTGGACGAGGAGCAGGCAGGCCGGCTGCGTAAATTAGACCGGGCTGTTCTGCGCTTTCACCAGCTGTTGGCGGAGGACGTCGTCTGCCAAGTCGAAAGCGTCCGCCAGGACGAGGAGGGGCAATGGATCGCCCTGTTCCGCAGCGACTACATGAACGTAGCGCTGCTGCGGGCCCGGGATCAGCAGGCGGATATCGTCTTGCAGACGTATTCAGGGCTGAAGGTGCCCAAAGAAGCTCTGCGCCAGAACGACCAGGGCCAATGGGGCGCTTACTGCTTGGAAGGCGCCCGGGTGGTCTTCAAGCCGGTGAGCTGGACGTTCCAGACGGAAACGTATTATGTGGCGGAGCCAGACGCCGAAAAGGGCGGCTTGACTCTTTATGATAAAATGGTGGTGAGAGCCAAGAATATCGAAAATATAAAGGTGGTAAGATGACAATGGGGACGGAAGAGCAGAAGGTCATGGAGGAACGGGTTCAGAACATACGCCGGCAGATGGAAGAAGCCGCCCGGCAGGCGGGCCGAAAGCCCGAAGAGATTTTGCTGCTGGCGGCCAGCAAAACCCAGAGCGCCCAGACGACGGCCTTTTCCGCCAGGCTGGATATCGATCTCTTCGGCGAAAACCGAGCTCAGGAGCTGGTGGAAAAAATGGACGCCGGCGCCTATGGGGACAAGCCTGCCCATATGATCGGCCATTTGCAAAAAAACAAGGCCAAATATGTAGTGGGCCGGGCCGGCCTGATTCACTCGCTGGACAGCCTGGAGCTGGCTCGGGAAATCTGCCGCCAAGCGCAGAAGAAGGGCTTGACGCAGGATGTGCTGGTCGAAGTGAACCTGGCGGGGGAGCAGAGCAAATCCGGCGTCTCCCCCCAGGAGCTGGAGGCCCTGCTGGAACAGGTTTGCCAGTTGGGCGCCCTGCGGGTCCGGGGGTTGATGGCGATTCCCCCTGCGGCCCAAGTTCCGGGGCAAAACAGGCCCTATTTTTCCGCCCTGCGTCAACTTTTCGTTGACATAAAGTCGAAAAAATACGATAATGTCAATATGGACTGCTTATCCATGGGGATGTCGCGGGATTTTTGCGACGCGATTGCAGAAGGAGCCACTTTAGTGCGCATCGGCTCTGGGATCTATGGTCCGCGCAGCTAAAGGAGGGACAGAATTGGGTTTTTTTGACGAATTGAAAACTTGGGCCCGAGGAGACGACGAGGACGAAGAGCTGGAAGAAATGACAGCTCGTCCGTCTCGGAACAACAAGCCTACAGAGCCGGACAACGAGTTTGCAGAGCAGGCCGCTCGGCGCAACGACCGGGTGGTGAATATCAATACCACGGCGCAGCTTTCCGTCGTGCTGGCGAACCCGGAGAAATTTGAAAACGCCGCCGAGGTAGCCGACCATCTGCGGGATAGGCGCACTGTGGTGCTCAATCTGGAGGAAACCAACAAGGATACGGCGCGCCGGATTGTGGATTTTCTCAGCGGCGTCGCCTATGCCCTGGATGGAAAGATCAAAAAAGTGGCCGTCAGCACCTATATCATCACTCCTTTCAATGTGGAGATTTCGGGCGATCTGATCGACGAACTGGAAAGCAACGGCCTGTATATCTGATCGGAGGGACGTTTTTGACGTACGTCTATTATATATTCCGCAATATCGCGCTCAGCCTCATTTCCGCCCTAGAGATCCTGATGTTGGCGCGGGCGGTGATGAGCTGGTTTCCCCAAGCGCAGGGCAACCGGTTTCACCAGGCTGTGACAGCTTTTACCGAGCCTGTGATTATGCCCTTCCGCAGCCTGGTGAACCGAATCCCGGCGCTGCGGGGGTTTCCGCTGGATATCAGCTTTATGCTGGCTTATCTGGCCTTGATCATGATCGAAACCGTTATCTGATTCCGCCTGCGGGCGGCCCGGAGCCGGGGCCTCCCGGTTTTCAAAAAAGAGAGAGTTGGCGGGTGGAAGGAGTAAAAAAAGATATGATTTCCCCTCAGGAACTGCAAAGCAAAAAATTTGAAAAAGCTGTTTTCGGCGGCTATGATATGGCGGGCGTCGACGAATTTCTGGATCTGCTGCTGCCCGATTACGCGGCGCTCTATAAGGAAAACTCCACGCTGAAAAGCAAAATGAAGGTGCTGGTGGATAAGATAGAGGAATACCGCAGCGTGGATACGGAGATGCGCAAAGCCCTGTACGGCGCCCAGGTATCCTCCAAAGAGATTGTGCAGAAAGCGCGGAGCGAGGGCGAGCAGATTACGGCGGCCGCCCGGGCGGAGGCCGAGCGCTTGCTGGCCGCCGCTAAAGCCGAGGCCGAGCGGATGGTTTCCGGAGCTCGGGCAGAAGCCGAGGGCCGGGTGGCCAATATGCAGCAATCCATCCAGGCCGAGCAGGAGCGGCTGAAAGAGGCCCGGGAGGTATCCGGCGCCTATGCCGCCGCCGTGGTGGAGCTGTTGAAAAAGAGCATTTCCGCAGTGGAAATCATCGCCCAGAAGCCGGTGGAGGACTATATTGAGCAGCCTGCGCCGATTTTGAAAGAAGAGCCGGCCCCCGCCCCGCCCCCTGCGCCGGCGGCGCCTAAACCTGTGTTAGACGCTGTGGAAGAAGCTGAGACCAAGGTCTTCGACCCGGGCAAGGGCGCCCCTGGCCCTGCGCCGGAGCCGGAAGAGGACGTGCGCCTTTACAACGAAGCCGCCGCCCACTTTAAGTTTGAAAATTTGAAATTCGGCAAAGATTATCAGCCGGAGGACGACCGGGATTGAGCGGGCCGCCCGCCGGCTGCGGCCTGCTTGAAACCGGGGGGTTCAAGCGGGTTTCGCCGCGATTTCTGAACGCCATAGAGAGAAATTAAGAAAATGAGGTGTGAACGCCAATGGCCGATTACAATAAAACGCTGAACCTGCCCCAGACCGCTTTCCCCATGAAAGCGGGGCTGGCCGCCCGGGAACCCGGGATGCTGGAAAACTGGGAGAAGATGGACCTTTATAACGAGCTGCTGAAAAAAAACCAGGGCAAGGAGCGGTTTTCCCTCCACGACGGCCCTCCTTTCAGTAACGGCGCCCTGCATATGGGCCACGCCTTGAATAAATCCATCAAGGATTTTATCGTCCGGGCCGCCGCTATGCGGGGCCATTATACCCCCTATGTGCCCGGCTGGGACAACCACGGGATGCCCATTGAGTCCGCTATCATCAAGCAGAACAAGTTGAACCGCAAGCAAATGACTGTGCCCGAGTTCCGCTCCGCCTGCCACGATTTTGCCCAGCATTATGTAGACGTGCAGATGGAGGGCTTTAAGCGGCTGGGAGCCCTGGGCGACTGGGAACACCCTTACAAAACCATGGACCCCAGTTTTGAGGCCGAGGAAGTCAAAATCTTCGGCGAGATGTACAAAAAAGGGTATATCTATAAGGGGCTGAAGCCGGTTTACTGGTGCCCCAGCGACGAGACGGCCCTGGCCGAAGCGGAAATCGAATACCAGGACGACCCCTGTACCACCGCTTATGTGAAATTTGCCATGGAGGACGACCTGGGCAAGCTGCCCGGCTGCGAAAAGGACAAGCTGTTTTTCGTCATTTGGACCACCACGATCTGGACCCTGCCGGGCAACTTGGCCATCGCCCTGCACCCCCGGGACAGTTATGTTCTGGTCAGAGCGGAAAACGGCGAGACATATATCATGGCCGAAGCGCTGACAGAAAAAGTGATGAAAGCCGGCGGCTTTGAACAATATGAAATCTTGGAGCGCCATCCAGGCGCTTTCTTCGAGAATATGCTGGCTCGCCATCCCTTCTTGGATAAGACGTCTCGGCTGCTGCTGGCCGAGTATGTCACTATGGACAGCGGCACAGGCTGCGTCCACACCGCCCCCGGCTTTGGCGCAGACGACTACCAGACCTGCCGCCGCTACGGCATGGAGATGGTGGTGCCGGTGGACGACCGGGGCCGCCACACCGACTACGCCGGCAAATACGCCGGCATGAAGACCGAAGAATCCAACCCCGTCATTCTGGCGGATATGAAGGAGAGCGGCGCCCTGTTCGCCAGTGAGGAAATCATCCACAGCTATCCCCATTGCTGGCGGTGCAAAAAGCCGATTATTTTCCGGGCTACGCCTCAATGGTTCTGCTCGGTGGACGCTTTCAAGGACGCCGCTGTAGCCGCCTGCGACCAGGTGCGCTGGGTGCCCGGATGGGGCAAGGACCGGATGGTGGCCATGATTCGGGAGCGGGCCGATTGGTGCATCAGCCGACAGCGCCGCTGGGGCCTGCCCATCCCCGTTTTCTACTGCCAGGATTGCGGCAAACCAATTTGCGACGAACAGACCATTCAGGCCGTGTCCGATCTCTTCGCCCAAAAGGGCTCCAACGCCTGGTATGAGATGGAGGCGGCGGACATCCTGCCCAAGGACTACAAGTGCCCTCACTGCGGCGGGATCCATTTCTCCAAGGAAGAGGATACCTTGGACGGCTGGTTTGATTCGGGCTCTTCCCACGTCGCTTCCATGAAGCGGGACCAGGGGTTCTGGCCGTCCAACGTCTATATGGAGGGCTTGGACCAATATCGAGGCTGGTTCCAATCCAGCCTGCTCACCGCCGTGGGCGCCATGGGCCAGGGCGCTCCCTTCAAAGAGTGCGTCACCCACGGCTGGACTGTGGACGGCAACGGCAAAGCCATGCATAAATCCCTGGGCAACGGCGTGGATCCGGCCGATATTTTCAAGAAATACGGCGCGGATATGATCCGCCTGTGGGCCGGTTCCGCCGATTACCATGCGGACGTCCGCTGTTCCGACGCCATTTTCAAGCAGCTGAGCCAGAGCTATTTGAAATTCCGCAACACCGCCCGCTATTGCCTGGGCAATCTGGACGGCTTTGACCCCAACGATCTGGTCGGCGCAGAGCAGATGCTGCCGCTGGACCGCTGGGCGATCACCAAGCTGAACCAGCTGATTGAAAAATGCTTCTCCGCATACGACGACTATGAATTCCATTCAGTTTCTCACGCCGTCAACGATTTCTGCGTGGTGGACCTTTCCAGCTTCTATCTGGATATCATCAAAGACCGGCTGTATTGTGAGGAAAAGCAGGGCTTGGCCCGGCGTTCCGCTCAGACGGCGCTCTGGATGATTCTGGACACGATGACCAAGGCCTTCGCCCCCATCCTGTGCTTCACCTGCGACGAAATTTGGCAGGCCATGCCCCATCGCAGCCAGGACGACGGCCGCAACGTTGTGCTCAACCAGATGAACCAGCCTTTTGCCGAATACGCCCTTTCTGAACAGGAGATGGCGGAATGGCAGAAGATGATCGACCTGCGCGACGACGTCAACCTGGCGCTGGAAGCCGCCCGGGCGGCCAAGGCCATCGGCAAGCCGCTGGAGGCCGCCGTCACCCTGTGGTGTCAAGACCAGGGGGTTTATCAAGACCTGGCCGCCAAGGCGGATCTGCTGCGCACGCTGTTCATCGTCTCCCAGGTGGAAGTCAAGCAGGGCCAAGGCGGGCAGCCCTGCGCCAAAATCGCCGGCGTAGGCTGCCAGGCTCAGCCGGCGGAAGGCGAAAAGTGCGAACGCTGTTGGATGCACAGCCACACTGTGGGGCAGGACGCCGCGCATCCCACCCTTTGCGCCCGCTGCGCCTCGGTTGTCGGATAGGCCCGAAAGCCAAGCGCGTGCGAGAGCGCTGGGCAGCATAGTCGGGCTTTTGCGGAGCAAGAGCCGCTGGAGTCATTGCCGAGGCGGCTTTATGCAAAGAGGTCGGCAGTATGCCCGTCGGCGCCTGCCGACAAATAGGAGGGCGGGAAAGCAATCCCCGCCCTCCCGGGCTGTCCGCGCTGTTCTTTGGGGCTGTCGGCCCTTGCCGGCGGCGCAAACCTAAGCCTTGTGGGGAAAATCATGATTATTTGGTATTGTTTGATGACTTTGGCTATTGTGGCGGCAGATCAAGGAGTCAAGCTGTGGGCGGTGCGGGCCTTGGGGCCCGGCGGTTCCATGGGGCTGATTCCCGGCGTATTTCACTTGACTTACGCGGAGAACCGGGGCGCGGCCTTCAGCATTTTAGAGGGCAGACTGGGCTTTTTTGTGGCGGTCACAGTGGCGATGGTGGGGCTGTTGCTGTATATGGCGGTCAAGGGATATATCCGAGGCTCTTTTGGCAAGTTGGCCACGGTCTTTATCATCGGCGGCGCTTTGGGCAACCTGACGGATCGGCTGTGCCGGGGCTATGTGGTGGATTTATTCGATTTTCGGCTGATCCATTTTGCTATTTTCAATGTGGCCGACGTCTTCATCACCATTGGCGGCGTCATGCTGGCCGTTTATTTTATCTTTTTGGAAGGCAAAAACCTGGAGGAGAGCGGCGATGGAAATCAAGAACCTGAAAGCCGGCCCTGAACACCAGGGGATGCGGTGCGACGTCTTCATCGCTCAGCAGAGCGGCCTTTCCCGCAGCGTCGTCCAGAGGCTGATAGAGCAGGGGCAGGCGCGGCTCAACGGCGCCGCCGCCGGTAAAAAAACGCAGATTCAGCCCGGCGACCAGGTGGAGCTGCTGCTGCCCGGCCCCAAACCCGCTCAAGCCCAGCCGGAGGAAATCCCGCTGGACATCGTTTATGAAGACCAGGATGTAGTGGCGGTCAACAAGCCCAAGGGCATGGTGGTGCATCCGGCGGCGGGCAACGAAGAGGGCACGCTGGTCAACGCTCTGCTGGCCCATTGCGGCGATTCTCTTTCCGGCGTAGGGGGGGAAACCCGGCCGGGCATCGTCCACCGTATTGATAAAGACACCAGCGGCTTGCTGATTGTGGCCAAAAACGACCAGGCCCATCAGGCGCTGGCCGCCCAGTTGGCCGACCATTCCCTGTATCGGGAATATGAGGCCGTTGTGTTGGGCGCGCTGAAGGACGACCAGGGAACTGTCGACGCCCCCATTGGCCGCAGCGCCAAGGATCGAAAAAAAATGGCCGTGGCTGCTCGAGAAGGCCGTCGGGCCGTGACTCATTACCAAGTACTGGGTCGATACCCCGGATATACCCATGTGCGGTGCCGACTGGAAACCGGGCGGACCCACCAGATTCGGGTTCATATGGCCTCCATCGGCCATCCCATCGCCGGGGATCCTCTCTATGGGCGGAAGGGAGATCGGTCCGGCCTGGACAGCCAATGTCTCCATGCCCGGCGGCTGGTCTTCCGCCATCCGCGGGACGGGCGGGAAATGGCGCTGGAATGCCCTCTGCCGCCGGAATTTGCGGCGTTTCTTGGGAAATTGCGGCGTCTGGCCGGCGCGGAGGAGGAGATATAACATGAAACGACAGCTGAAAGGGATTGGGCTGCTTCTTTTTGGGATACAAACGGCGATCTTTTCCCTGATAGACCCGTGGATTCCCCTGATTGGGGACCCAGGGCGGGTCGCTCTCCCCATTTTGTCGGTTTGCTGCGGCGCCGCCGGGCTGATTTTGTGTTTTACAGGAAAAACAGAGTGAGGGAAGGGGAAGAGATGGGACGGTTTGACGGCGTCATGATTTTGACGGATATGGACGGCACTTTGCTGGATTCCCAAAGCCGGCTGAGCCCGGAAAATCGGCGGGCCATTTTGCGGTTTATCCAGCAGGGCGGGCGCTTTTCCGTGGCCACAGGCCGGGTTAAGCGGGCCATGGAGTATTTTTTGCCCGAGCTACCGCTGAACGCCCCAGCGGTGCTGTTCAACGGCTCGGCGGTCTATGATTTTCAGCAAGGAAAAACCGTCTGGGAAAAACCTCTGGATCATGGTCCGGCCCTGATTTTTGCCCAGGATATCATGGCTCGGTTTCCCTGGGCCGGGGTGGAGGTTTTTTTGGCTGAAGACGAATATGTGGCCCAAAACAGCGACAGAACCCGGCGGCACTTTCAGTTTATCCGTCTGGAGCTGAAAGAGCGGGATATTCTGGAGATTCCCCAGCCTTGGGTGAAATTTAATCTCACCGGCCAGTCGGAGCAGATGGGGGAACTGGCCGATTACTGCCAGAGTCGGTATGGCGATCGGTATTTTATGCAGTTTTCCACCCCTGATTTTTATGAGGTGATGGCGGCCGGCGCCAACAAAGGCGCCGGAGCTCTGGCCGTCTGCCAGATCTGCGGCGTTTCGCCGGACCATCTCTACACGTTGGGAGACGGGTATAACGACAAAGAGCTGATGGAATGCGCCAGATTGTCCTTTGCGCCGGAGAACGCAGTGGAGCCCATCTGCCGCCTGGCTCATAAAATCCTGCCGGACAACGACCGGCATGCCCTGGCCGCCGCCGTCCAGCAGTTGGAGGAACTTTATCCCGAGAAATAAGCCAAGCGGCAGAGAAATTCTCTCTGCCGCTTGGGCTTTACTCGTCGGCTGAAATCAGCCGATGAACAGCTGGGTCCACCCTTGTTGGGCGGTGTAGCCGACACCCATTTGGGTGAATTTTTCGCTGAGGATATTTTTCCGATGGCCCTCGGAGTTCATCCAGGCGTTGAAGACCTGCTGGGCGGTCTGGTATCCGACTGCGATATTTTCGCCGGCAGTGCGGTAAGAAATGCCCTTTTCGCCCAATACGGTAAAGCAGCTGCTGCCGTCGGGCCGGTTGTGGGAATAGAGCTGGCTCAGCTCCTGGGCCCGGGTTTGGGCCGCGCTGTTCAGGGCGCTGGAGGAGCTCAGCGGCTTGAGCCCCGCCTCCGCCCGGGCTTGGTTGACCAGCTTGAGAATCTGGCTGCGCACGGAATCTGCGCTGCTGGAGCTGGAACCAGAACCGGGTTTCTGGCTGCCGGAATCCCCGTTGTTGGAGGAGCCGGGCTTTTGCTGGCCGCCGGAGTTGGAACCAGAGCCGGGTTTTTGGCTGCCGGAACCCCCGTTGTTGGAGGAGCCGGGTTTTTGG
>CAJUIK010000025.1 GCA_910585875.1 uncultured Eubacteriales bacterium
CATCAGCTTCACCGTGCCCTCCAGGGAATCTTCGGTTTCTTTCAACAGCCGGGCGGCGCCCAGCAGCATGGAAGCATGGAAGTCATGGCCGCAGGCGTGCATGGCGCCGGTCTGGCTGGCAAAGGGCAGGCCGGTCTGTTCGGCGATGGGCAGGGCGTCGATATCGCCCCGGAGCAAAATCGTCTTGCCCGGCTTGCCCAGCGTGACGACCACCCCGGCTTTGCCGCATTTTTCGCCTTTGATTCCCATGGCTTCCAGCTGGCTCATAATCCGCTCCACTGTATCGCCCAGGTCGAAACCCACGCCGGCGTGGGCGTGGATATACCGACGGTTTTCCGTGATTTCCTCGGCGATTTCCCGGGCTCTTTTCAGATAAGGGTTCATTGCTTTGACTCCTCCTTGATTTTCACAGATTGAATGGCTTTATTATAGTACGACTTGGCCTGCCTGGCAAGGCCGGGCGGCGGCGGAGCGTCGCTGTACCGGGCCAGCAGATAGCAGCGGCGCAGGTCCTCCAGAGCCTGGGGGTCATAGAGCTGGGCGGCCCGGCGGCAGATATCCCGGGTGGTGCAGTCCGGCGTCAGGACAATCCCCCGGCGAAGGGCGTCCTGTAAAAATTTCCGGTAATAATATCGGACGGCTCGGCGAGGGTCCCGAGGCGGGAAAATCTCCCGCCTGGGCGGCTTTTGCCGGATTTCCAGCCGCTCCCGCTGGTCCTGAAACGAGGCGTTGCGGTCGGGGGGACGCCGCCGGCCGGCCAGCCGATATAGCGCGTATCCCATCAAAGCGGCGGCGAGAAGCAGCGCGCCGCCGATCAACAGAGCCTGAACCCAGAAGGGGGCGCCGGTTACTTCCTCATATTCCAGGCCGGAGAGGCCGAAGGACAGCTTGATTTCCCCTTGTTCGGGCAGAGTGGGCGAAAAATCCGGCCGGAACAGGGAGTAAATTTTGCCCAATACCCAGGCTATGACCACCACGCCGTAGGCCAGCAGCTGGGCCAGGTTGACCACAATCAAATTCCACAAAAAGGAGAAGGCATTGCGGGAGACGGCCCGGAAGGCCGGCGTGGAAACCAATCCGCCCAGCAGCGTCAGCGCCCCCAGGGCGGCGGCGTTGCGCAGCAGGAAGGCTGGGGACTCGACGGAGGCGTCGTCATGGCGCAGCATCCGGGTTTGCAGAACCGAAGCGCCCAAGAAGAGCAGGGCCAGGGGAACGCATTGGACCAGCTCCTCCAGCCCCCCGGCGGCCACGCACAGAGCGGGCATGACGAAGGCCAAAATCGCCGAACAACGATTGAAATTATCGACCGCCGTTTCGTGGGATTGAAAATAAAAGCGGCGGAATACCGTCAAACAGCCATAAACGCAGCCAAAGAGATAGACGCCCCAATCGCCGCCATGGCGGAGGAAAAGCAGGCCCAGGAGACAGAGGAGAAGGGGCGCTCGTTCCCAGCGGCTCTGTTTCCGATGCAAAATCTGGCAGAGACCCGCCGCCAAGGCGGGCAGCAGGCACAGGGCCAAAGGGACGCCTTGGCCCCCCAGCTGGCGGGCCGCATAGTTGGCGGGGATAAAGTAGAAGGAAAATTCCGAGATCATCTTCAGAAAAAACAACAGGTTCATACCGCCGCCTCCTCTTCTGGGCAGAAGCCCTCTTGTTCTTGAAGGTCCAAGGCAGACAGGATGAAAATCCGGCCGTCCGATTGGCTGCGGAGAGGGGCCAGAGCCGGGTCGTTTTCCAGAAGCCGGCCCGGCGTCACCACAATGTGAGCCCGGCCCTGTTCGCTGCGGCGGGCGGCCCGCAGAGCCAGAGTCTCAAAGGGCTCCTGGACGTCGTGGGTGGCCCGGCCCATGCCCTCCAAGATGGCCCGGGCATGGCCGGCGCCCAGGCCGGCGGAAACCTCGCTCCAGCGACCGATGGCGCCGGCGGTGGCGGCGTTGGTCAAAAAGCCGTAGGAAAGCCCTCGAGCCTCCAGCTGCTCCACGGCCATACGGGCCAGGGAAAAGCAGTTTTCCAGCTGCTGGGGCTCGCCTCCCTCTACGTTGAGCACTACGGTGACAGAGCTTTCCACTGTATAGTCGAATTCCTTGACCATCAGCTTGCCGGCCCGCAGGGAATGTTTCCAGCTGACGGCCTTCATGGGCTCCCGGCCGGTGTAATCCCGGGCGCCCACCGTCAGCATGGGGTCCTCCAGGATGAAGCGGCGGACGGAAACCTCCCCTAAAAAGCCCCCTAAGGCTCGACTCAGATCGGGGGCCGCCGTCCGGCGGGGCAGGACTACGATTTCGTGGAAAACCTGGACCGTCTGGCTGCGCCGGCTCAGACCCAGCAGGTCGCCGGCGGTGATTTGAGCGTCGGAGATCAGCCGCCGGCCCCGCTGGGGCAGGCTGGCCCGGATGCGCCTAGTCAGCTTTTGCCGAGGACCCAGGTAGCAGGTGGAATAGAGCCGGGACACCAGAGGCTCGCTGTGGAACCGGCCCAGATAGGCGTTGAGCTGGATATCATGGGGCAGGGTCTGTACCGTCTCTAAAAAAGAGACGGGGGTCCATTTGTCGTTGGTAATCGCCGTCTCCAGCTCAAATTCTTCTCCTGGCTCCACCACGCTGACAGAAGGCCGGCAGGTATATCCCACCCCTTTGAGGCCCCGGCGCAGGGACAAAAGCTCGCAGCCCACGGCGCAGAGGACCAGCAGAATCAGGAAGATCAACAAAAGGGATTCCCCCTCTCTTAAAGCTGCTCGGTGGGAACGGGGACGGAATCGATGAGGCGCTGGAGATAAGCGCCCGTCTCCTCCGCCCGGGACAGGGAGGCGGAAGACAGCCGATGGGCCAGCACATGGGGCGCCATGGATTTGATGTCTTCGGGGATGACAAAATCCCGGCCCTGGAGAGCGGCATAGGCCTGGGAGGCCTTGTACAGCGCGATGGCGCCCCGGGTGCTGACGCCGGCGGCGAAGGCGCCGTCCCGCCGGGTGCGCTCCACCAGGTCCATCAGGTAGCCGGCCACGGCTTCGGCGCACTGGACCTGGGTGTAATTCTGCCGCACATAGGCGATGTCCTCCGGCGAGACGGCGACGGGCATTTCGTTGATCAAATGGGCGGTGCTGGGCCGGCTGATCAGAGCCAGCTCCTCCTGGCGGGCGGGGTAGCCCATGCGCAGCCGCATGAAAAACCGGTCGGTCTGGGCTTCGGGCAGGGGGAAGGTGCCGTAGGATTCCAGAGGGTTTTGGGTGGCCATGACCATAAAAGGCTCCTCTAATTTGTAGGTCTTGCCGTCCACAGAGATCTGCCGCTCCTCCATGGCTTCCAACAGGCTGGATTGGGTTCGAGGGGTGGCCCGGTTGATCTCGTCCGCCAGAATGATGTTGGCGAAAAGAGGGCCGGGGCGAAACTGGAAGTCCCCGGCTTTCTGGTTGTAGAAATCAATGCCTGTCAGGTCGGAAGGCAGCAGGTCCGGGGTAAACTGGATCCGGCTGAATTTGCCCCCCAGGGCCTTGGAAAAGGCCCGAAGCATCATGGTCTTGCCTGTGCCGGGCACGTCCTCCAGCAGCACATGGCCGGAGCAGACGAAGCAAGTCAGCACCAGCTCCGCCACCTCCCGCTTGCCCACAATGGCCGAACACACCTGGTCCAGCACGGCGCTTTTGAATCGCGCAAACCGTTCTGTTTCCATATCCGTCGCTTCCTTTCTGTTTCTAATCGTTTGGATAAAACGCTATTTGATAGAAAAATAGACGTCGCCGTCCATCCTTTGACGAACGGCAAAAACGACAAAGGCCGTTTTGCAGAATGCTCTTTCTGCAAAACGGCCAGGGTCTTTGGGAAAATTATTCCTCGCTGATGGCGCCGACCGGGCAGGTGGCGGCGCAGGAGCCGCAGGAAACGCAGGCGGAAGCGTCGATTTCGTAGTGGGAATCGCCTTCCTTGATGCAGCCGACGGGGCACTGAGCCGCGCAAGCGCCACAGGAAACGCAGGCGTCGCTGATTTTAAAAGCCATGGGTACGCACCTCCATATGAAAGATTATAGTCAACGAATTCGCTGATTATACAACAACATCATACCATGATTTGCGCAAAAAGCAAATGAATTTTTTGCGGTTGCGGGCAAAAAATATATGGGAACAGGCAGCAAAGGAGGGATGGGAAAAATGCGCAAAGAAGATTGGGACGTGGAGTTCGCCGCCGAAATTTTGCGGCGGGAAAACGAAGGGCAAGTCACCAAGCCCCACCGGGGAAGGTTTGATCACAAGGAAAAAAGCGAGAAAACCGGCGAAAACAAGAGCAAACCGGAGTAAACAAAAGAAAGGGGCGTTCCGCGCCCCTTTGCCCGGGCAAAATGGTCAGAGAAAGTCAAAAATAGACCTTGCATTCCGAACGAAAAGGAGTATAATAAAAACATAAAGTCAAAGAAAGTCAAAGTCAAAAAAATAAACGAGAAAGGGGGGCGAGCCGTGAAGCTGTCCGACGCCATCGCGGATTTTATCAATCAGATGCTGGAGCAGCAGGACATGGTGGAGCTGCAGCGAAGCCGGCTGGCCAGCCAGTTTGGCTGCGCGCCCAGCCAGATCAATTATGTGATTGAAACTCGGTTTTCGCCGGAGAGGGGATTTTCCGTGGAATCCCGGCGGGGAGGAGGCGGCTATATCCGCATTATGCGGGCTTCCATGACGGCGCCGCAGCTGCTGATGCACGCCGTCAACGCCGTTGGCGACAGCATTGACCAAGCCAGCGCCCAGGCCTTTGTGGAAAACCTGTACCAGGCCGGCGTCGTGGGCCGGCAGGGGGGGAGGATACTGCTGGCCATGTTGGGCGACAAAGCCATGGCCGCCGCGCCTCAGCCTTTGCGCCCCCGGCTGCGGGCCGGGCTGCTCAAGGCCGCCCTGGTGGCCCTGGCCAGCGGCGGGGAGGCCCCCATAGACGAGTGACCGAGAATCCACAAGCCTCTTTGAACGGCGCCGGGGTCTCAGCCTCCGGCGGAACAAAGCAATCCATTCTCCATCAAATTTCTCCATCGAAAGGAGTTTCCAATCGGTATGTTATGCGAAAAATGCGGCAAAAATGAAGCGACGAATTATTATGAATACAATATCAACGGCCAGCAGATGAAACTGCACCTGTGCTCCCATTGCGCCCAGCAGATGGGCCTGGGCTCTTTGGGCTGGCCTTCGGCCATGGGCGTCCCCAACCTGCTCTTTGCCAGCGGTCTGGCGGGAGGCCAAGGCGCCCAAGGGGCGGGGCGGGTTTGTTCCTGCGGCGCCACGGAGGCGGAGATCCGCCGCACAGGCCGGCCGGGCTGCGCCCAGTGTTATCAGACCTTTCAGGATCTGTTTTTGCCCATGATCCGGCGGATTCACGGCGGCGTCCAGCATGTGGGCGCGGCGCCCAAGGGGGCGCCGGTTTCGCCGGAGGCCCGGCTGGACCGGCTCAACGCCGAGATGAGCCAGGCCATTGCCAAGCAGGATTTTGAAAGGGCCGCCCAGCTGCGGGATGAAATCAAGGCCCTGGGAGAACAAGGAGGTCAGGCGTGATGAGCAGAACTGGCGATATGAAATGGTATGAAAAGCAAGGCCCCGGCTCGGAGATCGCCGTTTCCACCCGGGTCCGGCTGGCCCGCAACGTCCAAGGCCTGCCCTTTGGCCAACGGCTGACGCAGGAGCAGGCGGAAAGCCTGATCGACCGGGTGGAAGAAGCGGCCCGCCGGGCGGCGGATCCCTTCCAGACCGTGCGGATGGACCAGCTGCCGCCCCAGCGGCGGGCCGACCTGTATGAAAAGCATTTGATCTCCCGGGAAATGATGAACAAGGCCCCGGCGGCGCTGCTGATTTCCCAGGACGAGGCCCGTTCCATCATGGTCAATGAGGAAGACCATCTGCGCGTCCAGGTGATGAGCGCCGGCCAGTCCCTGGACCAATGCTTGGAGGAAGCTCTGCGCGTGGGCGCGCTGCTGGAGGAATCCCTCTCCTTTTCCTATGATCAGCAGCTGGGATATCTGACGCAGTGCCCCACCAACCTGGGCGCCGGCCTGCGGGCTTCTGTGATGCTTCATCTGCCCCTGCTCACCCGAACCGGCCAGATCGACGGGGTGATTTCCGCCGCCAGCAAGGTGGGGCTGGAAATCCGGGGACTCTACGGCGAAGGCAGCCGGGCTCAGGGGGAGATGTATCAAGTTTCCAACAGCGTGACGCTGGGCTTTTATGAGCAGGAGCTTTGCGAAAAGCTGAAGGACGCGGCGGAGAGCATCGTCCGCCAGGAGCAGGCCCTGCGCCAGGCTTTCCGGCAGCAGTATCCCGGCCAGCTGGAAGACCGGGTCTGGCGTGCCGCGGGTCTGCTGCGCTACGCCCGGCGGATGAGCGGTCAGGAGGCGGAGGCGCTGCTTTCCGACCTGCGCCTAGGCGTCTGCTGCGGCGTGCTGGCCGGCGTGGAGCCTTGCCGGCTCAATCAATTGATTTACCAAATCAAGCCCGCTTGCCTGGAAACTGCCGCCGGCCGCCCGCTGGAGCCGGAGGAGCGGGACGCCGCCCGGGCCGACCTGCTGCGGCAGGCTCTGGCGGAGATCCGGGAAAAGGGATCGGGGGAATAAGGGGCCCGCTCGGCGAGCCGGTTTTACGATACATGGAGGAATGAATACTATGGCAAACAATAGATGGACAGAACGGGCCCAGCGGGCGCTGGAACTGGCTCACGAAGCGGCCAGCCAGCTGGGACACAACTATGTGGGATCCGAGCATATCCTGCTGGGGCTTTTGCGGGAGGGAACCGGCGCCGCGGCCCGGACGC
The DNA here is from genome assembly GCA_910585875.1 of uncultured Eubacteriales bacterium. GTDB lineage: Bacteria > Bacillota > Clostridia > Oscillospirales > Butyricicoccaceae > Pseudobutyricicoccus. The sequence continues at coordinate 6,775 of CAJUIK010000025.1, forward strand.
TGGCCCAGCACGGGGTGACGGACAAGAATTTGACGGCCTCCATCGTCCAGGCCGTGGGCCAGGGGACGGCGGGCGCTCAGCCTATGGGCATGACGCCCCATTCCAAGGAGATTATGGAGTTTGCCGCCGCCGAAGCGGCCAGCCACGGCGCCGGGTATATCGGCACGGAACATATGCTGATGGCCCTGATTCGGGAAGGGGAAAATTACGGTCTGCGCATTCTCCAGGCCATGGGGGCGGACACTCGGGCCATTTATCGGGCGCTGGAACAATCCATGGGGGGCCAGCCCATGGGCCAAGCGGGGCCGGAAGAGGGCGCCAAGGGAAAAAGCAAGCTGAAAACCCTGGGGCAGTTCGGCGTCGACCTGACACAGAAGGCCCGGGAAAACCGGCTGGACCCGGTGATTGGCCGAGATAAGGAGATCCAGCGGGTGATCCAGATCCTCTCCCGCCGGCAGAAGAACAACCCGGCCTTGATCGGCGAGCCCGGCGTGGGCAAGACCGCCATCGCCGAGGGCCTGGCCCAAAAAATCGTGGCCGGCGACGTGCCCGAAACCATCGCCAACAAGAGGCTGATTACCATGGACCTGACGGGCATGGTGGCCGGCGCCAAGTACCGGGGCGAATTTGAAGAGCGCATCAAGGCCGCCATCGAAGAGGTGGTCAAGGCCAAAGACGTGATTTTGTTCATCGACGAAATGCACATGATGGTGGGCGCCGGCGCCGCCGAAGGGGCGGTGGACGCCGCCAACATCCTGAAACCCGCCCTGTCCCGGGGTGATTTGCAGATGATCGGCGCCACCACCATCGACGAATACCGCAAGCACATCGAAAAAGACGCCGCCTTGGAGCGCCGTTTTCAGCCGGTGATGGTGGAGGAACCCTCGGAGGAGGACGCGGAACAGATTTTGCTGGGACTGCGGGATAAATACGAGGCCCATCACAAGGTGAAAATCACCGACGAAGCCATCCGGGCCGCGGTGCGGATGTCCGCCCGGTATATCCCGGACAGACGCCTGCCCGACAAGGCTTTGGACCTGGTGGACGAGGCCGCCAGCCGGCTCCGGCTGAAAAACCTGACCGCCCCGCCGGATATGAAGGAGCTGGAAGACCAGATCGCCCAGACGAGAAAGGAAAAGGAAGAGGCGGTGCGCAGCCAGGACTTTGAGCGGGCCGCCGCCCTGCGGGACGAGGAAAGCCGCCGGCAAGCCCAGCTGAACGACAAGAAGCGGGATTGGAAAAACACCCGCAGCCGGGTGGCCGGAGCCATCGGCCAACAGGACGTCGCCGAGGTGATAGGGCAGATCACCGGTATTCCCGTGGCCCAGCTGACGGAGGACGAGGCCCGCCGGCTGGCGCGGCTGGAGCAGGAGCTCCATCAGCGGGTGGTGGGTCAGGAGGAGGCCGTGGCCGCGGTGGCCAAAGCCATCCGCCGCGGCCGGGTGGGGCTCAAGGACCCCAAGCGCCCGGTAGGCAGCTTCCTGTTCCTGGGGCCCACAGGCGTGGGCAAAACAGAGCTGGCCAAGGCCCTGGCCCAGGCCGTCTTCGGCCAGGAAGACGCCATGATCCGGCTGGATATGAGCGAATATATGGAAAAGCACAGCGTATCCAAGCTGGTGGGCTCCCCTCCGGGCTATGTGGGCTACGACGAGGCGGGCCAGCTCACCGAGCAGCTGCGCCGCAAGCCTTATTGCGTCCTGCTCTTCGACGAGATTGAAAAAGCCCACCCAGATGTGTTCAATATCCTGCTTCAAGTGTTGGACGACGGCCGCATCACCGACTCCCACGGCCGGACGGTGGATTTCAAAAACAGCATTATCATCATGACTTCCAACGCCGGCGCCAGCCGGCTGCAAAGCAAGCGGGCCCTGGGGTTTGGAGAAACCGATCCCGGCGCCCAAAACCGAGAGATGAAGGACCAGCTGAAAGAGGAGCTGAAGCGCACGTTCCGTCCGGAGTTTCTCAACCGCATCGACGACATCGTCGTCTTCAACCAGCTGACTCAGCCGGAAATTCAGCAAATCGCCGGCAAGCTGCTGGATCAGGAAGTCAAACGTCTGGCCCAGGCCGGCGTCCAAGCGGAATACGACCAAGCGGCCTTGGAGCATCTGGCCCAGGCCGGCTTCGACCCGGTTTACGGCGCTCGGCCCCTGCGCCGGGCTATCCAGGCTCAGGTGGAGGATTTGGCGGCCATGGAAATATTGGAAGGCCGGCTGAAACAGGGGGATAAGGCTCTGATTTCCGCCGCCGACGGCGCCGTTACTATCGCCGCTTTGCCGCCGGAGCAGACGGAGGAAGAGCCAGAGCAGGCGTAAATTCCCCAAGCTGTTTCTGGAAATGGCGTTCCCCCGCAAAATCTTCGGGTTTGCGGGGGAACTTTTGGGCCGCAAGCCCGTCTAAACAGGCGAAAGAAACCCCATGGTTCAAACGATAAGGAGGAAATGAATGAAAAACCGGAATCTTTTGCGCATTGTTTCGCTGACAATGCTGGCCGCTCTGCTGATTGGGGCGCTGGCGGGCTGCGGCAAAGAGCAGGGGCCCAAAGAAGAGCTGAGCGCCAGTCAGGTTGCGGAAAAACTGTCTGAGCTGGCGGCGGCCCAGGGGCTGGAGAGCGCGGTAGACTATGCGGACGTCTTCTACGGCGCAGACTTCGACAAGGTGGAAGAATTTGAAGTGCTGAGCCCCATGATGAATGTGAAAGCCAGCGAAATCGCTGTCTTCCGGGTCAAGGACGAAAAGGACGGGCCGGAGATCCAACGGGCGCTGGAGCAGCGGGCAAAAGACGTGCAGGCCTCTTTTGAGCTCTATCTGGAAGACCAATATGAAATCGCCAAAAAGGCGGAAATCCGCTCCAGCGGCGCTTTTGTTTGCCTGATCATCGACGAAAACGCCGCGGAGATGGCGGAAGAATTTGAAGAGATGATGAAATAGCGGCGATTTCGTCGGGCCCCGCCGCAGGGGGGACGCCGGGAGACCGGCGAAAGAAATTTGGAATAGGCAAGATCAGCAAAGGAAAACCCGCCGCTTTGGCCAAAGCGGCGGGTTTTTGCACCCAAAAAACAAAAGCGATTCAAGCATACTTCCAAAAGGCGGCGCTTTCTCAAAACGCCCTATTTCACATAATCCCGCAGATTGGAGAGGTTCATTTTGTCAAATACCCCAGTGGTTTTGACTTGGGCTTCGTCGCGCCATTGATTCAGCAGCTGGTTGAAGGCGCTGTCTCGGGCTTCTTGCAGGACGGCGTCCTGGTTTTCGTCGAAGTACGCGGCGCTGACAGCCAGGCGCTTGATCACATAATAGCCGTCTGTCCCGGCGAAGACGCCGCCGATCTGCCCCTCCTCCAGCTCAAAAACTTCTGCGAATTGGGGGGAGGCGGCGCACTGGGAGGCGGTGACGACGATGCCGCCGGCGTTTTCGCTCATATAGGGGTCGTCGTTATAGCTTTCCACCAGCTGGGTGAAATCGGCGCCGGGAGCCTGGGCCTGAGCCATCACCTGCTGGGCCCGCTCCATGGCCCGGCGACCCTCGGCCTGATCCAAAGGATCGCCCTCCATATCGGTCAGCGAAAAGCGGATATACTGAATCTGGGCGTAGTTGTCGGCAAAAAATTGCCGCAGTTCCACATCGGTAAAGCTGTATTCCCCGCCGGGGCCCACCAGATAGTCGTATAATTTGTCATAATAGAGGGCGTTGGTCTGAAATTTGTCGTAAACCCGGTCGGCCATGGCGTTTTCTTTCAGATAGGCTAAATAGCCCGCCTTGCCGCCGTGGGATTCGACGAGTTCTTTTTTGCTCTCTTTCAGCTGGTCCTTTTCGTCGTCCGTCAGCTTGAGGCCGAATTCTTCGCATTTGCCCAGCACGATTTCGGCGGCGACGATCTGTTCCAGGGCCTGTTCTTTCACGATCTGAGTAGTTTCCTGGTCGTATTCTCCCCCCTCGCCGGCCAAATCGGCGGCCAGGTTCAGGCGGTTGTATTCCAGATAAAAGGCCAGCTCGGCGGCGTCTGCCTGACGGCCGTTTACCGTGACGGCGGCTGGGCTGGGCGAGCAGGCCGCCAGCCCGGCCAGCAGCAGGCAGCAGACGCCCAGGGCCCCCATGCGTTTGATGCGCCTTTTCATGTTCGTTCCTCCGCGGCTGTATTTTTTTATATGGTATCACGATTTTGCTCTTGATACAAATCGAAAAAGGCCGAAATCGCCTTTTTTGCTTCTGTCAGCGGGTCCTGGGTTTTGCCCAACATCAGCGATAAATAGGGGGAGCCGCCGGCGCTGAGCAGCGTCCGGCCTTTGAAGGAGGGATGGGAGCACAGCAGCCCGGCGACGGCGATATCCCGCGGCTGGAAGAAAATCATCAGCCGGTTGTCCCGCTGAGTCAGTTCGCTGACGCCGCATTGCCCCGCTCGGGCCCGGAGCAAGGCGATGTCCAGCAGATTCATGGCCTGACGAGGGGGCTCGCCGTAGCGGTCCAGCATTTCGTCCACCATGTCGTCGTAATCGTCCTGGCTGCGGATGAGGGCGATGCGGCGGTAAAGGTCCACCCGCTGGCCGGCGTCGGGCACATAGGCTTGAGGCAGGCTGGCGCTGACCAGCAGGTCGGCGCTGCACTCAGTGAAAATCTGTTGGGGGGCGCCGCCGGCTTCGGCCACCGCCTCTTCCAGCAGCTTTAGATATAAATCGTAGCCCACAGACAGCATATGGCCGCTCTGTTCGGCGCCCAGCACATTGCCAGCGCCTCGGATTTCCAAATCCCGCATGGCGATTTTGAACCCGGAGCCGAATTCGGCGAATTCTCGGATGGCGCTCAGCCGCTTTTGGGAGATTTCGGAGAGGACCTTCCCTCGGCGGTAAGTCAGGTAAGCGTAGGCCCGCCGATGGGAGCGGCCGATGCGGCCCCGGATCTGGTGGAGCTGGGAAAGCCCCATATAATCGGCGTCCTCGATGATCAGGGTGTTAGCGTTGGCGATGTCGATGCCAGTTTCGATGATGGTGGTGCAGACCAAAATCTGAATCTCGCCGTTGTACATACTGGTCATGACGGAGGAGAGTTCCCGCTCGGACATTTTGCCGTGGGCCATGCCCACCGCGGCCTCGGGGAAAGCCTGCTGGAGCTGGGCGGCGGTTTTATCCATGGAGCCGATGCGGTTGTGCAGATAATAGACCTGGCCTCCCCGGGCCAATTCTTTGCGGACAGCGTCGTAAATCACCGACTGGTCATATTCCAGCACATAGGTTTGCACCGGCTGCCGGTCGTGGGGCGCTTCTTCCAGCACAGACATATCCCGGATGCCGGACAGGGCCATATTCAGCGTCCGGGGGATGGGGGTGGCCGTCAACGTCAGCACGTCCACCGCGGTAGTCATCTGCTTGACGGCCTCTTTGTGAGAAACGCCGAAGCGCTGCTCTTCGTCCACTACCAGCAACCCCAGGTCCTTGAAGTGTACGTCCTTTTGCAGCATCCGGTGGGTGCCGATGACGATGTCGATTTGGCCGCTGTGCAGCATCCGCAGGGTTTCCTGCTGCTGTTTGGCGGTGCGAAAGCGGCTCAGGGTGTCAATCTTGATGGGATAACCAGAGAAGCGGGAACAGGCGGTGAGAAAATGCTGCCGGGCCAACACCGTGGTAGGGGCCAGGACGGCCGCCTGCTTGCCCGAGAGCACACATTTCATCACCGCCCGGAAGGCCACCTCGGTTTTGCCAAAGCCTACGTCGCCGCATAGAAGCCGGTCCATGGGGTGAGGCTGTTCCATATCCTTTTTGATGTCGGCGGCGCAGGTCAGCTGGTCCTCCGTCTCGTCGAAGGGGAAAGCCTCTTCAAAGCTGCGCTGCCAATCGTCGTCGGGTAAAAAGGCGAAACCCGGGGCGGCCCGGCGGGCGGCGTACAGGCGGATCAGTTCGTTCGCCAGATCCCGAGCGGCTTTTTTCGCCCGGGTTTTGGTCTTGGCCCAGGAGGTCCCTCCCAGCTTGGACAGGCGGATATTGGCATCTTCCGGCGCGCCGATATACTTGCTGACTAAGTCCAGGGCGGTGGCGGGCACATAGAGAAAATCCGTGCCTGCGAAGGCGATTTTTAGGTAATCCCGAGCCACGCCGTCGCTGTTGATGCGCTCCACCGCTACAAAGCGGCCGATGCCGTGGTGTTCGTGAACCACATAGTCGCCGGGGACCAGATCGCTGAAGGATTTGACCCGGTCCCGGTTGGAGGTCTTCTTTTTGGGCCCCTCCTGCCGGCGGCGCTGCAAAATAGCGCCGTCGCACAGCAGGGCCAGGCCGATACCCGGATATTCCAGCCCGGCGGACAGGGCGCCCTTGAGCAGGCAGACGGCGGATTGTTCCTCCAGGTTCGGGCTGTGGGCGATCTGGTTTTCCTCCAGCAGCCGGGCCATGTTTTCCAGCCGCTGGGGCCCGCCGGCCAGCACGCACACTCGATACCCTAATTCCAAATAATGACGGATATCCGACAGGGCGGTTTCCAGGCTGCCGCTGTAGGCGGGCAGCTGCTTGGCCGTCAGGGAGAAGATGGCCTGGGGCTCGAAGCCGCCGGAGCTGGAGAGGAAGGAATCCATCACAACAGCCTGGCGCTGGAGCAGGGCGGCTTTGAGCTGCTCGAAACCGATGTGGAACTGGGCCTGGCCAGGGAGCAGACAGCCCTGTTCCAGCAGGCTGACCACGTCCTCGTGGACCCGATAGGCGAAGCCGCCGGCGGCTTCTTTGACGCCGGGGCTGTCGTCGATCAAAACCAGACAGTCTGGGGGCAGATAATCCAGGGCGGTAGCGAGCTGGGGGTAAATCAGGGGCAGATATCGGTCGCAGGCGGGAAACAGCCCCTGCTGCTCCAACCGGTCGGCGTCCTGGCGAAGGTTTTTGGCCAACGCCTCAGAGGAGCTTTTTTTGTCGGCCTGGCGCCGCAGCTCGGCGGCCAGGGCCGGGGAGCCGCCGGGATAGAGCTGGGGCAGGGTCTCCCGGGCGGGAAGAATCCGGGCCTCCTTGATATTTTGCAGCCGCCGCTGGGTCTGGATGTCGAATTCGCCCAGCGAATCCACGCAGTCGCCAAAAAACTCCGCCCGGACAGGGCGCTGGGCGCCGGCGGGGAAAATATCCGCAATGCCGCCGCGAACGGAAAATTGACCGCCGCCCTCCACCGCCAGGCAGCGGGTGTAACCGGCGGCGGTCAAGGCGTCTTCCAGCTGCTCCAGAGAGATCTCCTGGTCCGCCGCCAAAGTGAAGGCGGCTTGCTCCAAGGCTTTGGGAGGCATGGCGGCCATCATCGCCGCCTCCACGGGAGCGGCCAGCACAGGCCGGCGAGCCCGGGAAAATTGATCCAGAGCGGCCAGCCGCTGATGCTCGTATTCTCGGGAAGATCCTTCTACATTGTGGAAGACATACTCCCGGGCGGGCAGCAGGGCGGCGGGGGCGCCGGAGAGGTTTTCAAAATCCGCCGCAAACCGGCGGGCCTGGCCTTCGTCTCGGCAGAGGACGGCCAGCGGCCGACCGGTATCCTGCTGAAGGGCCGCGGCAAAATGGGCTTTGTGGACCGGCGACATCCCATAGATGGAAACGACGCCTTTGCCTGCCCCAATCGCCTCTTTCAGCCCCCGGTATTCCGGCAGCTGGTTTAGTAGTTCCAAAAGCTCTTTCATTGTTTCGGCCCCTTTCGACGGTAGTTGCTGGACGGGGGATGGTTGCCGGCCCTTGCCGGCCTGTTTGTTTCGCTAAGCTCCGGCCCGCACAATTTCTGATGCTGCGCAGGCCAAGCACACGCCGACAAGCCCCGGATTTGGCTCCGGGGCCTGGCGACAGTATTCGATTGGCAGCCCGCAGGGCCGGGCGCTCAGGGAAAAGCGGCTGCCGGGCTAACGCGGGTCTTGTCCGGCGCCGGAAGACCGGCCGTCGGGTTTCCCCGGCTGTTTGCCGGCGTCGGCCGGTCCCGCCTTGTTGAATTGCTGCATGGCTTGGTCTGCGCCTTGGGAAATCAGAGTCACGACGGCTTGAGGGGCCAGCTTGACCCCTTCGTAGGCGTCGGAATCCATCGCGTCCAGCACATAATCTTTGAGATCCTCCCGGGATCGGTCCGGGGCGCCCACGCCGATTTTGACCCGGGGAAACTGGTCGGATTTCAACTGATAAATAATGTCCTTGACGCCGTTGTGCCCGCCGGCGGAGCCGCTGCGGCGCACCCGCAGCCGGCCCGCGGCCAGATTGATATCGTCGTATAAGACGATAATCCGCTCCGGCGGCGTTTGGTAGGCGGCGGCAAGATCCCGCACAGCCTGGCCGGAAAGGTTCATAAAGGTCTGGGGCTTGGCCAGCAGCAGGGTCTTGCCCTCCAGGGAGGAGAATGTGAAAAGGGCCTGGTGTTTGGCCTGGTTGATCCGGCCGGCGCCCAGCTGCTGGGCCAGCAGGTCCAGAGCCAGAAACCCGGCGTTGTGCCGGGTGGTTTCATATTGCCGCCCCGGATTGCCCAGACCGACCACAAGATAATCGATCTGGGCGGGGGCGGACTCCCGTTTTCTTCTGAAAATAACAATACACCTCTGAAAAAATCAGCTGAACAGGGCGGAAACAGAGGCCTCGGCATAGATGCGCTTGATGGCCTCGGCAAAGACCTCGGCGGTGGACAGAACCTTGATTTTCTCGCTCTGCTTGCTCTCCGGCAGGGGGATGGTGTCCAGCAGGACCACTTCTTGGATGACGCTGTCGTTGAGGCGCTGGATGGCCGGGCCGGACAACACGCCGTGGGTGGCGCAGGCGAACACCTCTTTGGCGCCGCCCCGCTCCACCAGGGCTTTGGCCGCGTTGCACAGGGTGCCGGCGGTGTCGATCATATCGTCGCCCAGGATGACGGTTTTGCCTTCCACGTTGCCGATGATGTTCATCACCTCGGATACGTTGGCCCGGGGACGGCGCTTATCCACAATGGCCATCGGCAGCTCCAGCTTGTCTGTAAATTTCCGGGAACGGGCCACGCTGCCCAAGTCGGGGGAGACCATGACCACGTCCGGGTTGCCGATGCCGAATTTCTTGGCGAAATAGGAGATCAGCACAGAGGAGCCCAGCATATGATCCAGGGGGATGTTGAAAAAGCCCTGAATCTGGGAGGCGTGCAGATCCATCGTCAGCACCCGGTCGGCGCCGGCGGCGGTGATCAGGTCGGCCACCAGCTTGGCGGAGATGGGGTCCCGGGCCTTGGCCTTCCGGTCCTGCCGGCCATAGCCGAAATAAGGGACGACGGCGGTGATGCGGCCGGCGGAGGCCCGGCGCAGGGCGTCGAATAGAATCAGCATTTCCATCAGATGGTCGTTCACCGGTTCGCAGGTGGATTGGATGACAAACACATCGGCGCCGCGGACGGATTCGTTGATGGAGACGGAAATCTCGCCGTCGGAAAACCGATTGATGTCGGCGTCGCCCAAGGGCACGCCCACCATGGTGCTGATGTCGGAGGCCAGCTTGGGGTTGGAGTTGCCGGCAAAGATTTTGATGCTGTTGCCATGAGGAATCATAAGTCTCTCTCCTTTTCTGTCCTGTCGTCATTTGTATTGTATGGCCCCGGCGGGGCAAAATGCGCTTGGAATTAGAGCAGGCCCCTTTCCCGGCGGCGGGCGACCCACTCCTCTTTGTTCACCTGGCGGGCCCGGGCCAAGGCCAGTGCCTGGGCGGGCACGTCTTCTGTGATGGTGGAGCCGGTGGCGATATAGGAATTTTCGCCCAGGTTGACCGGGGAAACCAGGTTGACGTTGGAGCCCACAAAACTGCCGGCGCCCACGGAGGATTGGTATTTTTTCTTGCCGTCGTAATTGCAGACGATGACGCCGCCGCCGATGTTGCTGCCCTCGCCAATCTGAACATCCCCCAGATAGGACAGGTGGGCTACTTTGACGCCGTTGGCCAGCTTGGCTTTTTTCAGCTCCACAAAAGTGCCCAGCCGGACTTTTTCGCCGATATCGCAGCCGGGCCTCAGATAGGCGAAGGGGCCCACCGTCGTCCGGGCGCCGACGGCGCTTTCGACGACCTGGGAATTGTTGACGACGGCGCCGCAGCCCACCACGCTGTCCACCACCATGGAATTGGGGCCCACCACGGCGGTGGCCTCGATGTGGCTGCGCCCATAGACAAAGCAGCCGGGCAAAATCATGGCGCCGGGCTCGACGAGGGCGTCCGGCGAGATGTAGGCGGATTCCGGATCCATAATAGTCACGCCGGCCTCCATATGCGCCCGGTTGATCCTCTGGCGCAGCAGCTGCTGGCAGCGGTAAAGGTCCAGCCCGTTGGTTACGACGCAGCCGTCTTCCTCGGTCAGGGAAATTTCGGTCAGCATGGGCCCCAAATTCCGCAGCTCCTCCACCAGGGTGATCGGGTTGCCGCTGATCCGCAGCGTCACCTCTCGAGGGGCGAACAGGGCCATGGGGCGGTGGTTTTCGTCGGTCAGCAGGCCGCAGTTCTGATCCATCAGCTTGCCCAGGGTCCCCCGGGTCAGGGCGGGCAGGCGCTCAAAAAAGACCAAAACCCGGTCCGTCGGCGCCAGGGCGGCAAACAGGGAAGAGCCGCCGGAAAAATCCGTCTCAATCAGCTCCGCGTCTTCCCCGCATTCCGGGCAGGGCCGGCCCGCCAGATAGAGGGGGGAACAGCCGAAGGCCCGGGCCAGATTGGCCATATAGCAGCAAAGAGGCCGGGATAAAATATCCGCCTGGCTGGCAAAATCATCTTCACAATTGTAAATCAGAGCGCATTGGCTCATAAAAAAACGCCTCCTGAACACAGTTTTGGCGATATACGCAAGGGAGAGCCTATGCCGCTCAAGCGGCGGGGCTTCCAGGGAACTCTATTATAGCAGATTGGAAGGGGAAAATCACCTCCCTTTGGCGAAAAAGATAAATCTTTACCCCAGGGGAGAAAACAAGTATAATAAAATGCGGAAGCGACGGTTTTGAAATCCGCGGCTCGGCGGAAGCCGATTCCGCCGCAAACGCCGATGAAAGGGGCTGACGATCATGGAGCCGATTCTTCGGATCAAACAGGATATTCGCCAGGCGGCGCGGCAGACGGCAGCTGTCAAAGACCCGGACGCCGCCCTGCTTTTTTGTTATGTGGCGGCCTGCGGCGGCAGCTGCGCCCTGCCGCCGCCTCAGCAGCTGAATATGGACGAGGCCCGGCTGCAAAAAGCCCGAAATCTGCTGGTGCTCTATAATATCTGCGCCGACAGCCAAGGGCCCCAAAAGCCTCGGAAGGAGCTGGAATACGACCCGACGGAGCTCAAGCAGGCCCGGGCCGGCGACGAGGCGTTTTCCGGCCTTTGCCAATACTATGAGAGCGCCTTGGGCCGCGTGATGCGCAAAAGCGAGCTGGAAATCCTCTATTCGGTTTACAGCGGCCTGGGGATGCCAGCCGAAGCGCTGATGCTGCTGGTCAATTACTGCGCCGGCCGGGATAGGCTGACTCCCCGTTTTTTTGAAAAAGAAGCCTACCAATGGAGCCGGGACGGGGTGGAAACCTACGCCCAGGCGGAGCAATATTTGGCCAATTTGCAGCAGCGCTTTTCCCGCCAAGGGGAGATTATGCGTCTGCTGGGCATCCGAGACAGGCGGCTTGCGGAGAGCGAGCGGCAGATGGTGGACAAATGGATCGACTATGGTTATGACGCCGATTTGATCGCCTTGGCCTACGACCGGACGGCCCTGCGCACCGGCGGGCTGAAATGGGCCTATCTGGACAGCATATTGGAGAGCTGGCGGGCCGCCGGGTACAAAAGCCGAGCCGATGTGGAGGCCAATGAGGGCAAGCCGCCGGCCAGGCAGGATCCGAGCGATCCCTCCCTCCGCCGGGGCGAATTTGAAAGCGGCGTGGCGGCCGCCGTCTCCAAGCAATATGAGCGCAAGCGGATGCAGCGGGAGCAGATTCGGCAGGCCCGGCTGGAGGATTTGCGGAAGCGGAACCCATCCTTTGCGGAAAACGAAAAGGCGCTGCGCCTTTGCGCCAGCCGGACGGCCCGGGCCGCTGCGGGCGAGGACCAAAAAGAGGTAGATCGGCTGCGGCAGGAGAACCAGCGGCTGCTGGCCGTCCGGGCCGCCCTGCTCCAGGGCCTTGGCCATGACGAAGCCTATCTGAACCCGCCGCCGGATTGCCCCAAATGCCAGGATCAGGGTTATATCGGCGCCGAAATGTGCTCTTGCTTCCGGGAAGCCTGCCGGCAAGAGCAGGCCCGGCAGCAGGGCGGGAGACGATGAGGTGCGTTTAGGCTTTTCTTATGTGGGCTTTTGTATGCTGGCGGCCCTGTTTGTCCCCAATCTTTTGTGGACAAAGCGCAAGCCCCAGGGATATGATCGGCAGGCGGCCCAGGAAAACCGGGTTTTGCAGGGGTTGGAACGGGTCGGGCAAGTCTTTGTCACTGCGCTGAGCCTGATTTTTGAGGATTTCAATCTCCGCCCCTGGCAGCCCTGGAACCTCTGGCTGCTGGGGGCGGCGGCGCTGATGTTGCTTTATGAGCTGTATTGGGTTTGTTATTTCCGCAGCCCTCGGACTTTGGAGGATTTTTATTCCAACTTCTGCGGCGTCCCGCTGGCTGGCGCCACGCTGCCTGTGGCGGCCTTTTGCCTGCTGGCAGTATACGGAAAAAACCCCTTATTGGGCGGCGCTGCAGCTCTGTTGGGCGTCGGCCATATTGGCGTTCATTGGGAAGCCAAGAGGAGGATAGACGCCCGCAAAGAAGGATAAAAAACCGGCAAGTATATCCATATCGGCAGGGAACAGACGTCAAACAAAGCGCCCGCAGCCGGAACCTGCTTTCAGGTTCTGGCTGCGGGCGCGAATGTTGATTCAACCTGAAAGCCAAAACGGGACACGGCCGTCGGGCCGCCCCGACGCCAGCGGCTTTTCTGCAAAAAGCCCGCAACCGGAGCTTTTGAGCAGCCCCGGCTGCGGGTGCGAATGTTGATTCAACCTGAAAGTCAGAACGGGTTACGGCCGTCGGGCCGCCCCGACTAAAGGTTTTGATAGTCCAGGGTGATGGTGCCGTCTTCGTTGGCGGTAACGGCCTTCTTGTCCAGGAAAATTTTGTCTACAGCGGCAAAATAGTCCTTCTTGTCCGGGTAAAGCAGGTCGGCCTCGGCGATGACCTTTTTGCCCAGGGCGGCGTCGTTGGCCAGCAGAGCTTCGGCCATCAGCACCTGATACTGGGCGGAAACCACCAGGGCGTTCTCCGGGTCGCTGATGCAGTAGTCGGAGCCATGGCCCACGCCGGAAGCGCCGGAAGCATAGGGCTGGACGGTGGGCATTACGCAGGAAACGTCGCCCATATCAGTGCACCCGGTGCCCCACTTGGTATCTTCCTGGATGTAATCCTCGCCAAAGGCCTCCTTGACCACGTCCACAGTGATCTGATAGAGGTTTTTGTCGTTATACAGCGGGCAGTAGCCAGGATAATCCTGCAAATGCACGTTGGCGCCCATGGCGGCGGCGGAAGAGGCCAGCGCACGGTTGATGCGGTTGTTGGCGGAGACAATGGCTTCGATGCTGGCGCCGCGGACATAGCTTTCCACGCGCACGTCGTTGGGAATGGCGTTGACGGCGCCGCCGCCCCGGGTGACAATCGGATGGAAGCGGATGTAATCCTTCTCCTGGAAGGTTTCCCGCAGGGCGTTGACGGCGTTCAGGCCCAAGTTGGCGGCGTACAGGGCGTTGACGCCCAGATGGGGAGCGCCGCCGGCATGGGAGGAAACGCCTTCGTAATCGATGTTCTTAGTCAGGCAGCCGTTGTTGCCGACGCCGACGCCGATGCCCTTCTTCTCGCCGTTGGAGGTGTGAACCAGCAGAGCGATATCGCAATCATCCATAAAGCCGCGGTACATGAACTCCACTTTGCCGCCGAAATACTTGATGATTCCCTTTTCGCGCAGGCCGGCCCGGTAGCCGATTTCAATCAGTTCCTCGGCAGGCACGGCCATCAGGCGGATAGAGCCGCTCATGCCGTCCAGAGCGCCGGGCTGCTTCAGGGCGGCGGCGATGCCCAGCAGGGCGGCGGATTGGGCGTGATGGCCGCAGGCATGGACAAAACCGGTTTCCGGGTCGCACTCGGGGTGAGTGGCCACAATCAGGCTGTCCAGCTCGCCCATGATCAGCAGCTTGGGGCCGGGACGGCCGGTGTCCAGGTCGGTGTAAAAGCCCGGGATATTGCCGGCTTCCACCAGCTCATAGCCCAGCTTCTTATATTCTTCGGCCAGATATTCGTGGGTCTTCCACTCCCGGTAGCCGGTCTCCGGGTGTTTCCAGATATGGCGCTCGGCGGCGAACATCAGGTCCCGCTGGCCAGCCACCAGGTCCTTCAGTTTGGCGATGCGTTCTTGATTCAGCATTTTTAACCCTCTCCTTTTTGCTGCTTGGCAGCAGTTCAGTTTCGGATACGCGTTGTTTCTATTATATCAGACCTTATGCCAAAGAGAAAGGAGCCTGGCCCAAATTCCCTTTGTGAGAAATGGAGAAAATCCGCCTCTATTTTTGTGCAACTTGCCGGATTGCGGAAACCAGGCGGATATTTATCCGCCATGGATGAGAGAATAAAGCTCTGGAGCCTCTAACCGACACACGATTGGCTGAAAAGAAGAATCAGAAGAGGATTGAAATTTGAGAATGCCATAAGAGGAATGAATATAAAAGATATGTAAATAGTAGGTTTTTGAAGTGTCGTCCGGGTTGTTCAACACGATCAATAATCGCGGATACATGGTATAATGAGATTCCAATGGGCGAAGCGCCGAATAGGGAACACAGGTAGAATAGGTTTCTTCTTCTAATATGCGGTTTAATAATTCGATTTGATGGGTTGTCAGGCTTTCGCTGTCGAAATCACGGATTAAGGAAGCCTCTTTGATAGAGGCGTTGGCTGAAATATTGCTGTCGACGGCTTCTCTTATGGTTCCCTGCTCGCTTTCTGTTAACACAGGAAACATCAGAATAATCCAGAAAAGAAAAAGGAATATCGGGGCAAAAAAAGCAGAGAAACCTTTGAGGTGATGTTTTGCCTTAAAAATAACGCCCAAAACAATAAAAACAAGTGAAAAAAACAACAAAATTAGATCAATTGAAGAGCAAACGCTTTGAACAGAGCCCCATATGCCGTGCAAATGACGACGAAACAAAGACGCGAAGATGAGACAAAGGGAGGAAAAAAAGGAACATAACTTATTTATTTTCATTTGACGCCTCACATAACAAGGAGGGATGATACAATCCCTTTCCGATTTTCTAACGCGATATCCAATGTCTTCCTTGCATGACCTCTGTCTTCCTTGCATGACCTCTTTTGGCGAACCCATAGAGGATACAATTTTTACAAAACTCCCATCATTGGTCCATGTGATTTTGGATGAAATCATAGAGTTCCGGGGATTTGATTTGGCATAAAATTGGGTTGTAGTGGTTTGAGTAGTCGGAAGAGGTATAGAATTCCAGAACACCATATTGAGGAGCGTCGCAATAACAATCTAAATAATAGGTCTTTGAGGAGTCTTCTGGGTTTTGAAATGTCAGTTGGAGAGTAGGCATCATGAAATAGAATAGTTCTTCCCGCTGAAAAATTTCATTGGGGGCGCAGTTGGAATAGGCGCAGGTTTCCAGGATAGCTTCCAACTGTTCTATCTGCTGGGGTGAAAGTTCTGTATAAGCAGGGACCCCTGTATCAGATGACATTAGTATAACGCCCGCTTTTTTGATGGTCGCTTCGGGAGAAATCTGGCGATCAATGGCTTCTGCCAAGGCGCCAGTTTCATAATTGCGCAGAATCGTTCCGCCTTGCCAGGCAAAACAGCACAGCAAGGCGACAAAGGGGAGCCAAAAAAGGGCGGATTTCTTTTTACCGCTGCCTACCCGACAGATTCCGCCCAGAAGGGCCAGGAAACCTGCGGCAAAGAACAGAAAACAATCCAATTGGCACACAACAAGGCGCACGCCCCAAAAAATTTCCTCTGCTCGCTGCTGGTTTTTGAATATGCCCATTAGGCAGAAAAACATTACGGCAAGGCAGAACCAAGAAAGGCCGGACAAGATTTTTTTCATAAAACGCTCCTTTACAAAAAAGAGGGATTGAAAATCCCTCTTTTCGTAAATCAATATGGAATCCAATTGCAAGTTGTATTTTTATAATAACAACTATTCTTGCAAAAATCAACAAGAAAACACTTATAAAAATCGAGTAATAGAAAGCGCCCGCAGCCAGGACCTGCACAAAGGCTCCGGCTGCGGGCACAGAGGTTGTTATTTTGTTTTTGCCAAAACGGAGTACGGCCGTCGGGCCGCCCCGACCTATTTGGCGTAGTCGATGGCTCGGGATTCCCGGACCACGTGAACTTTGATCTGGCCGGGGTAGCTCATCTCGCCCTCGATTTTCTTGGCCAGTTCCCGGGCCAGCAGCAGCATATCGTCGTCCTTGACGATTTCCGGCTTGACGATGATGCGGATTTCCCGGCCGGCCTGGATAGCGAAGGATTTTTCTACGCCGTCAAAGCTTTCGGCCAGCTCTTCCAGCTTCTCCAGCCGCTTGATATAGGCCTCCAGGTTTTCCCTCCGGGCGCCGGGGCGGGCGGCGGAGATAGCGTCGGCGGCCTGCACCAGGCAGGCGACTACCGTATGAGCCTCCACGTCGCCATGGTGGGCCTCGATGGCGTGAATCACCTCGGGGGATTCGCGGTATTTCTTGGCCAGGTCTACGCCGATGGCCACATGGGAGCCCTCCACCTCATGGTCGATGGCTTTGCCAATGTCGTGCAGCAGGCCGGCCCGCTTGGCCAGAGCCGCGTCGGCGCCCAGCTCGGAGGCCAGAAGGCCGGCGATATGGGCCACTTCGATGGAATGGTTGAGCACATTTTGGCCGTAGCTGGTGCGGTAGCGCATCCGGCCCAAAATCTTCACCAGCTCGGGGTTCAGGCCGTGGACGCCGGTTTCAAACATGGCCCGTTCGCCCTCTTGCTTGATGGCGGCCTCCACCTCGGCTTTGGCCTTTTCCACCATTTCTTCGATGCGGGCGGGGTGGATACGGCCGTCGGCAATCAGTTTTTCCAAGGCGATGCGGGCGGCTTCCCGGCGGACCGGGTCAAAGGAGGACAAGGTGATGGCCTCGGGCGTGTCGTCGATAATCAGGTCCACGCCGGTCAGGTTTTCCAAGGCCCGGATATTCCGGCCCTCCCGGCCGATGATGCGGCCCTTCATCTCGTCGTTGGGCAGGGGCA
>CAJUIK010000026.1 GCA_910585875.1 uncultured Eubacteriales bacterium
CCGTATTTTGGATAGGATCGTGGGATACCAGCTGTCCCCCTTCCTGTGGCGCAAGGTTCGGGCGGGCCTTTCCGCCGGGCGGGTCCAATCCGCCGTCACCCGGCTGGTGGTGGACCGCGAGCGGGAAATCCGGGCGTTCCAGCCCCAGGAATACTGGTCCATTCAGGCTACGCTGACCGCCGGCCGCAAGAACTTCGTCGCCAATTTCTATGGCGACGGCCAGGGGAAAATCGAGTTGGCCAGCGAAGAAGAGACCAACAAGGTGCTGGCCGCCATCGAAGGCGCCCCTTATCGGGTGGAAAAGGTGCGCAAGACCAAAAAGAAGAGGACCCCGGCGCCGCCTTTTATCACCTCCACCTTGCAGCAGGAAGCCTCCCGCAAGCTGTCTATGACGGCCAAGCGCACGATGATGGTGGCCCAGGATCTCTATGAAGGCGTGGCTATCGAGGGGCAGGACCGCGCCGGCTTGATCACCTATATGAGAACGGATTCCCTGCGCATTTCCGACGACGCCCTGGCCGCCGCCCGGGATTATATCGGCCAGCGATTCGGCAAGGATTATCTGCCCGACAAGGCCCGGCAATACAAGACCAAGAAAAACGCCCAGGACGCCCATGAGGCTGTGCGTCCCACCAACCCCCAAATGGACCCGGACAGCATCCGCCAGAGCCTGACTCCCGACCAGTACAAGCTCTATAAGCTGATTTGGTCCCGCTTTACCGCCAGCCAGATGACCGACGCCGTGATGGACGCCACGTCGGTAGACATCGGCTGCGGCGGCTATCTCTTCCGGGCCACCGGGCAGATCGTGGCTTTTCCCGGCTTTTTGGCCCTGTACGAGGAGGGGCTGGACGAGGTCTCCGAAGACGGCGACCAGGGCGCTCTGCCGCCGCTGGAGGAAGGGGACGAGCCCAAGCACAAGAAGACCGAGGCCAAGCAGCACTTTACCCAGCCCCCCGCCCGGTATACCGAGGCTTCGCTGATCCGCACCATGGAGGAAAAGGGCGTCGGACGCCCCAGCACCTACGCCCCCACCATCTCCGTAGTGCTGGGCCGGGATTATGTGGTCAAAGAGGGTAAGGCCCTGCGGCCCACCCCCTTGGGCGAGGCCGTCACCGACTTGATGATCGATAAGTTTCACGACGTCATCGACATCCAGTTCACCGCCGGTATGGAGGAACAGCTGGACGAAGTGGAGCAGGGAAAAACCGACTATGTGAAAATCCTGCGGAAGTTTTACGACGGCTTTTCCGGCGAACTGGCCCAGGCGGAAAAGGATTTGGACAAAAAGCGCATCAAGGTGAAGGACGAGGAGACGGATATCGTCTGCGAGCTGTGCGGGCGCAAGATGGTAGTCAAATCCGGCCGATTCGGCAAATTTTTGGCCTGCCCCGGCTACCCCGAGTGCAAAAATACCAAACCCATCACCGAGGATACCGGCGTGCTCTGCCCCCTGTGCGGCGCTAAGCTGGTGAAAAAGAAATCCCGCAGCGGATACTATTATTACGGCTGCGAGAAGAACCCGGACTGCTCGTTTATGACTTGGGATAAGCCCACGCCCAACAAAAAATGCCCCAACTGCGGCGAACCCCTTTACAAGCGCTACACCAAGCTGGAGAAGAAATACGTCTGCTATAAGCCGGATTGCGGCTACGAGGAAGAGCTGCCCCAGCGCAAGAGCAAAAAGAAAGAGGCGGAAGGGGAAGGGGCGGAAACCGCCGCCCAGGCTCTGCCCATGGCCCAGGCGGAGGGGGAGCAGGCTCCGCCGGCAAAGAAAACCGCCCGAAAGACCGCCCAAAAGGCGGAAACCCCGCCGGACGGCGAGGAAAAGCCCAAAAAGACGGCCGCCAAGAAAACCACCGCCAAAAAGACGGCGGAAAAGAAGGCCTCGGCCAAGAAAACGACGGCTGCGAAAAAGACCGCCGCCAAAAAGACGGAGGAGGAGCCGGCCGGAGAAGGAGAGGGATCATGAGCGGCGCAAAGGAACGGGTCGCCGTCGTCGGCGCCGGCTTAGCCGGCGGGGAAGCGGCCTGGCAGCTGGCCCAGCGGGGGACGCCCGTCCTGCTGCTGGAGATGAAACCCGGCCGCCGGACCCCGGCCCACAGCGCGGATACCTTCGCGGAGCTGGTGTGTTCTAATTCCTTCCGCTCCGCCGAGCTGACCAACGCCGCCGGCCTGCTCAAAGAGGAGCTGCGCCGCTTGGGTAGCCTGCTGATCGCCTGCGCCGACCAGACCAAGGTGGACGCAGGCGGCGCCCTGGCTGTGGATAGGCGGGCTTTTTCCCAAATCGTCACGGAGAAGCTGAAGGCTCACCCTCTGATTCAGACGGAGCAGGCCCATGTGGAACAAATTCCGGCGGAGGGGCCTGCGATTATCGCCACTGGCCCCCTGACCGACGGGCCTTTGGCTCAGGATATCATAGATTGGCTGGGGGAAAAAGAGGCTTTGAGCTTTTACGACGCGGCGGCGCCCATCGTTTCCGCCGCCAGCCTGGATATGGACAAGGCCTATTTTGCCTCCCGCTATGGCAAGGGGACTGGGCTGGACTATATCAACTGCCCCATGAACCGGGAGGAATATCTGGCCTTTTGGCAGGAGCTGCGTCAGGCGGAGCAAGCGCCTGTCCATGGCTTTGAAGATAAAAAGGTCTTTGAAGGCTGTATGCCGGTGGAGGTCATGGCCCGCCGGGGAGAGGATACCCTGCGCTACGGCCCTATGAAG
Organism: uncultured Eubacteriales bacterium; assembly: GCA_910585875.1. GTDB lineage: Bacteria > Bacillota > Clostridia > Oscillospirales > Butyricicoccaceae > Pseudobutyricicoccus. The sequence goes on from CAJUIK010000026.1 coordinate 2,722, forward strand.
CCCGTAGGCCTGCCCGATCCTCGGACGGGGGAGGAGCCTTACGCCGTGGTTCAGCTGCGGCGGGAAAACAGCCAGGGGACCATGTTCAATTTGGTGGGGTTCCAGACCCATCTGCGCTTCCCAGAGCAGAAGCGGGTCTTTTCCATGATTCCCGGCTTGGAACGGGCGGAGTTTCTGCGTTACGGCGTCATGCACCGCAACAGCTATCTGTGCTCCCCCCGGGCGCTGGACGGCTTTTACCGGGCGAAAAAGGACTCCCGGGTGATGTTCGCCGGACAGATGACCGGGGTGGAGGGATATGTGGAATCCATCGCCTCGGGCTTTGCCTGCGGCGTCAATATGGCCCGGCAGCTGGCGGGGCGGGAATTGATCGCCTTTTCTCCCCGGACCGCTCTGGGCGCCCTGGCCCGGCATATCAGCCAATATGACGGAGGGGACTTCCAGCCCATGAACGTCAATTTTGGGTTGATCGACCCCTTGGAGCAGCGGGTGCGCGGCAAACGGAACCGGTATGCCCAAGTCGCCCAGCGGGCGCTGGAGGAGATCGATCAGTATCGGGATATTGTAATGGAGGATTTGGCACAATGAAAATTATCATAGACGCCATGGGCGGAGACAACGCCCCCCAGAGCACTGTGGAAGGCGCGGTTCTGGCCGTGCGGGAGCTGGGCGTCCAAGCGACGCTGGTGGGCCGGGAACAGGAAATCCGGGCCTGCCTGGAGGCCGCCCAGGCCGGGGACGCAGCGAACAGCATTCAGGTTGTCCACGCCGAGCAGACGATCGATATGTGCGACAGCGCTACCAGCGTCACCAAGGAGAAAAAAGATTCCTCCCTGGCGGCGGCCCTGCGGATGCTGGGCGCCGGGGAAGGGGACGCCCTGGTTTCCAGCGGCAACACCGGCGCCCTGCTGGTGGGCTCCACCATGTATGTCAAGCGGATTCGGGGCGTGCGCCGGGCGGCGCTGGCGCCAGTGCTGCCCACGGACAAGGGCGGCGCTCTGCTCATCGACTGCGGCGCCAATGTGGAGTGTACGCCGGAATATCTGCTTCAATTCGCCTACATGGGTTCTTTTTACGCTCAGAAGCAGCTGGGAGCGGCCAAGCCCAAGGTGGGGCTGCTGAACAACGGCGCCGAAGCCAGCAAGGGAACCCCAATGCTGCGGGAAACCTACGAGCTGCTCCAGGAAGCGGCCCAGGCGGGCCGGCTGAATTTCATCGGCAATATCGAAGGACGGGACGTGCCCTTCGGCGCGGCGGACGTGATATTGTGCGACGGCTTTGTGGGAAACGTGCTGCTGAAGACCTACGAAGGCGTGGGGATGTATTTCGCCGGCGAGATGAAAAAGATGTTCATGAGAAACCTGGGGACTAAAATGGCCGCCCTGCTGGTCAAGGACGGGCTGAGGGCCTTCAAGAAAAAGATGGACTACAAGGAGGTGGGCGGCGCGCCGCTGCTGGGGATTTCCAAGCCGGTGATCAAAGCCCATGGCTCCAGCGACCCCCGGGCCTTCAAGAGCGCCGTCCGCCAGGCGGTGCAATATGCGGAAAGCGGCATTATCGCCAGCATCTCAGACAACGTCGGCCATATGACGCTGGCGGCAGACGGCGAAAAAAACTGACTCAGATACTTTACAAGACGGCCCCCGTTTGTTATAATCACTGACGGCGAGGAAGGTTTTCCCGCCCCGCCGCAATGAAACGATATCGGCAAATCCGCATAGTATGCGATATGAAATTGCTGCAACGGAGGTGGCAAAAATGGTATTTGATAAGCTGAGCGGCATCATCGCCCAACAGTTCGGCGTCTCCAAAGACGAGATTACCGAAGAAACCTCTTTTGTAGAGGACCTGGGCGCCGACTCCCTGGACCTGGTGGAGCTGATTATGAGCGTGGAAGAAGCGTTTGAACTGGGAGAAGTGGAGGACGAAACCCTGGACGGCGTGAAAACCGTGGGCGACGTAGTCAATTTTATCAAGGACCGTATCGGCGAATAAGCCCCGGCTCAGCCGCCGGATGGAAGGGCGCGAGGGCTCAGGCCCCCCGCGCCTTTTCTGCGCGTCGGAGGCTCGGGCGGGCTTTGGCTCCGCCGCCCGGCGACAGGCAACCAAAATCATCAAAATACAGGAATGAAAAAGGAGGGCTCCCTTATGGCGCCACAGTCACAGCTGGAGATCGGTTATACGTTCCGCAACGAGCAGCTTCGGCAGAACGCTCTGACCCACAGCTCTTATGCCAACGAAAACCGGGAAAAAGGCGCTCGCAGCAACGAGCGGCTGGAATTCCTGGGAGACGCGGTGTTGGGCTTCATCTGCGCGGAATATATCTACGCCCATTTCCGCTCCATGCCCGAGGGGGAGCTGACCAAGCTGCGGGCCTCCATTGTGTGCGAAAAATCCCTGCACGAATACGCCCTGCGGCTTCGCTTGGGGGAGCGCCTGCTGCTGGGCCACGGCGAGGAGGCCGGCGGCGGACGGAAGCGGCCCTCTGTGCTGGCCGACGCGGTGGAGGCCATGCTGGCCGCCATCTACCTGGACGGCGGCATGGAGGCCGCCAAAGCCTTTATCTTGGATTATATTAAGGAAAAGGCGGAGACGGCCTCTCACACCCGCCATCCGCTGGACTACAAAACCGCGCTGCAGGAGATTGTGCAAAAAAACCGGGAGGAGACCCTGACCTATCGTCTGAAAGGGGAGACGGGGCCCGACCACGACAAACGCTTTATCATCGAGCTGCTGATCAACTCCAACGTCATCGCCCAAGGGGAGGGGCGCAGCAAAAAAGAGGCCGAGCAAGAGGCCGCTCGGCTGGCTCTGGAGCTGATGGGGCAATGAATCGGGCCGTTGTCCCGGTCTTTATCCCCCACCTGGGCTGCCCCCATCAATGCGTGTTCTGCGATCAACGGGCCATCGCCGCCCCGGAGGCGCCGGAGCCGGAAGAGGTTCCGGCCATTGTCCGCCGGGCGCTGCCTTGGGCGGAGGGGGGGCAGCTGGCCTTTTACGGCGGCAGCTTCACCGCCATTCCCGAAGAGCGGCAGGAGGCCTATTTGCAGGCGGCCCAGCCCTTTTTGCAGTCGGGCCTGCTGGGGAGCCTGCGGGTTTCCACCAGGCCGGACGCCGTGGACGGGCCCGCCCTGGAGCGGCTGGGGCGCTATGGCGTCCGTACAGTGGAGCTGGGCGCCCAATCCATGGACGACGAGGTTTTGCGCCGGTCTGGCCGGGGGCATCAGGCGGAGGACACCCGCCGGGCGGCCCAAATGGTGAAAGACGGGGGCTTTGAGCTGGTTCTCCAGGTCATGGCCGGCCTGCCCGGCGACAGCCGGGCCCTATGCCGCCAAACGGCGGAGCAGATCGCCGGCCTGGCGCCCGACGCCGTCCGCATTTACCCGGTCTGCGTGCTGCGGGGCTCGCCCCTGGCGGCGCTGCCCGACTACCGGCCCCTTTCCATCGACCAGGCCGCCGAATGGTGCGCCGATATGCTGGAGGTCTTCCAGAGGGCCCGCGTCCCCGTCATCCGCCTGGGGCTCAACCCCACAGAGCAGCTGGCCCAATCCGTCCTGGCCGGGCCCTATCACCCGGCTCTGGGGCAGATTGTCCAGGCCCGTCTGGCCCGGCGGCAGGCCCAGGCCCTGCTGAAAACCTGCCCGCCCGGGGCCCATGTGCTGCTGCAATGTCCCAAAGGCCAGCTTTCCACCCTGCGGGGCCAGAAAAACGACAACATGGCTTGGTTCCGGCGGGAGTTCCCTCAGATGCGGATTGAAACCGCCGAAGACCCGGCGGCAGATAGGCTGCAAGCCCTGGTTCTGGACAATTAAATGGAATAATTTTGAATAAAACAAGCTCCCGGCCCTTGCAAGGGTCGGGAGCTTATGTTATAATAAGGACAAGCGCTGCTGCACACAAAACAGGCGGTCGGCCCCCGGCATACTTATTGTTCCAAAACGGGGGTAGAACTTTTTTGCCCCCAGGTTCTCGCAGAAGGGGGTGACGCGAATGTATGTAACATACCAGGCCCTTGAGGCCATGTTCGCTTTTGGTATGCTCATCGTTGCGATTGTCAGCCTTGGCATGACAAAAAAGAAGTAACCGCCCCTCACCAAGGTACGCGGTTACTTCTTAAAGTAACTGACGGGGGCCGGTCGCTGTGTGCAGCAACGCCCCTTTTCTGCTTCCTATTATAACAACGCCTGGGGGCTTTGTCAAGGTAAACGGCCTTGGCATGACAAAAAAGAAGTAACCGCCCCCAATCCCAAGGTACGCGGTTACTTCTCAAAGTAACTGACGGGGGCCGGTCGCTGGCGTGCAGCAGCGCCCCTTTTGTACCTTTATTATATCAGCCCCCCCTCCCTGTGTCAACCTCTTCCCCCAATGTTACGCTTACGTTACATCCGGCCCAAACCCCTTGCAAAAAGAATCGAGGTTTGGTATCATATCGCTCGTAAGGTACGAGGCCGTCAGGCCGGGGCCTTGCAAAAAAAATTTTACAGGAGGAATGAACCACCATGAGAACTCTGAAAAAAGTTCTTGCGCTGTCCATGGTTTTCGCTATGGCGTTTTCCATGATGGCTGGGGCCGCGTTCAACGACCAGGATCAGATCGATGCTTCCCTGGTTGAGGACATCCAGCTGCTGACAGCACTTCAAGTCTTCCAAGGAGACGAGAAGGGCGACTTCAACCCGACCGCTAACGTGACTCGGGCTCAGGCCGCCAAGATGATCTACGTTATGAAGAACAACGGCCAGGACGACGAGGCCGCTGCCTTCAAAGGACAATCCGTTTACTCCGATGTTCCCTCTGGCCACTGGGCTGAAGGCTACATCAACTACGCCACCAACCTGGGCATCATGAGCGGCTGGACCGAAGGCGCCGTCCGCAAGTTCGATCCCAACGGCAACGTCACCGGCATTGAGCTGACAAAGATGCTGCTGTGCATGATCGGCTATCGCGCTGATATCCAGGGCTACACCGGCAACGGCTGGCAGACCAACGTGCTGCGTGACGGCGCTACTTCTGCCATCACCACCAACTATCTGCCCACTATCTACAACGCCGCTCCCCGGCAGTGGACAGCCCGCTTGATGGCTAACGCTGTCAACGCTCCTTATGTCACTTATTCCCGTGGCGAAGTTGTGATGGGCCATGCCACTGATCCCACCAAGAGCTATGGCCAGCAGTATCTGGGCCTGAACACCGTTGAGGGTTATCTGAGAGACGCCGGCAAAGTTTCTCTGGTCAGCGGACAAATTGGTTTGGATGACGACGGCGACGAAATTGAGCTGTCTGCCACAAAGGATATGGCGTCTCTGGGTTCTGTTAAGTCCAGCCTGAGCGGTGACAAAACTTATACCTTCAAGACAACAGTCGATCCTTCCTTGTTGGGTCAGTATGTAAAGGTCTATTACAAGTCCAGCACTCTGACCACTATGGATGTGAAGGTGTATGCTGTTCTGGCGACTAATCAGTCTAAGGTTTATGACAAGACCTTGGCCGATGTTACTGTTACTAAAGATGAAGACAAAGCATATGAGACCATTAAGTTTGACGGTTATAACGGCGGTTCTGCTAAGCAGTATGGCAAGTATACTGTTGATGGCAAGGACGCTACACGTCAAATTACTTTGGTCAAAAACTTTGCTAAGGCTGAGAACTTGACAGCCAATACCACCACAGGCGACAATGATAATGGTAAAGCTAAGAAGTTCGCTCCTTTGGCTGCCACATCTAACGCTAATATTCGCTTTGTTGACCAGGATAACGACGGCTTCATCGATCTGGCCTTCCTGGAAGAAGTGAAGTATGCCATTGTTGATTCCCATAACGCTGAGAAGAACACTCTGCGTCTGAAGAAAGCCAATGGCGGTGCCGATAAGATCGATGTCGATGGCGATGGTACTGAAGATATCATCAACAGCGAAGCCAATTATAAGAAGCTCAACTTCGAAAATGAAGTGGCTGCTAACGATGTCATCTCCCTCACTTTGGACGGTTCTTCTGGTGCCAGAGTCTGGAATGTGGCCAAGCTTGAGCCCACCACAGGTTCTGTGAGCGGTTATGATCTGGATAGCGACAAAAACTACAACAATGTTACACTGAATGGTGAAGGCACCAAGATTGCGCATGGCGAAGGTTATCGTGTAGCCGGCTATTCTAAGGCTGCTAACACCAATACTTCTCTGCTGAACGATACTACCTTCTATACAGATGGTAAGTATATTGTCTACTCCACAGGCGGAGACAGCGTTGCTTCTGTTGGTAGCTTGGCTTATGTGATTGGCACTGAACCCTATACGTCTTTTGGCTCTAAGACATGGTATGCCAAGGTTCTGCTGAGCGACGGCACAACAGGCCAGTATGAAGTGAAAGCCACTTACGTGAAGCAGACAGAGACCCAGAACGATAAGACTGTTGAAAAGCTGGTTGAAACTGATAAGGTTAACGAGAAGGATGCTAATGGCACCGCTGTTCTGAATGCTGGCAGCGTGTACAGCTATAGCCTTTCTGACAACAAGATCACGCTGAGCGAGCTGAAGAGCGACTCTTCTGACAACGGAATCAAGTTTAAAACAGGCAAGCAGGGATACAAAAATTCCTCTAAGCGCTATACTATTGGTGGTGCCAATCAGGTTCTGTCTGAAGATGCGTACTTCTTTGTGAAGAGCAACGTCGACGTTCCCGGCAAAGAAAAGTATAGCGTTGTAAAGGCCTCTGAACTGGGCAAGGATATGACGAGTACTGGCGACACCCCCTATGCCACAAAGAAGATCAACAACATCGATACTGTTGTCTTCGGTACTCTGGTCGTTGAAGGCAATGCCGTTGCTACTGCTGCGAAGTATGCTTTCGTGAAGTCTGCTCCTAGCTACACAACTGTTGACGGCGATTATGTAGCTCAGATGACTGTTGTTCTGCCCAATGGCGAAGAGCAAGTCGTTAAGAAGACATTTACTAATGCCAGCGGCGCGCTTGATCAGATTGAAAAATGGACTTCTTTGCGTGGTCAGGTAATCACTTATGATGTAGATGCTGCGGGCGATGCTGAGAACGTTAAGCAGGTTGAAACAACGGCTTGGAATCTTGATGAGGGCAAGCTGACCAATGATAAGTGGTATGCTGTCCGTATCCTTGGCTGGAATGGCGCGGTTGCAAGCATTGATAACGGTAATGAAGCCATCACTGACGACTTGATTATCAACATCGCTTCCGATGTGAAGATTCACATTGTGGACGGCCCCAGCGGCACCAGAAAGTACTTTAACTACTCCGATGGTTCTGTCGTTGAGACAGCCCGTGACGATGAAGACAATGCGATGAAGCTGGAGAAATCTGCTATCGTCTATGTAAGCGAAGTGAACGGTCAGCAGGTTATTACTGACATCTTCTGTGAAGAGGATGGCGGAAACATCGATGCTGAGAATGGGCTGTTTGATGTTAAATAATCTCCCTCGAGAGATTACCCTTACCTGAAAAGGTAAACCAAAAGGCGATGGCCCTCGCGGCCATCGCCTTTTCCTTGCCCCGCGCCCCTTGACAAGGCCGGAAGAGGAGGGTATAATAAAAGCATAAAAGGGGACGCTGCTGCAAGGCTTAGGCGAATCCCACGATTGGTTCTTCAAAAAGAAGTAACCGTCAACTCTTGGCTGGAGGGACGGTTACTTCTTTTTATAGTTCAGGCAAAGCCCGGCCTCTTGACACCCAGGCCCGGCATTGGTATAATAAAAGCACAAAAGGGGACGCTGCTGCAAGGCTTAGGCGAATCCCCGTGGTTTACTTCAAAAGAAGTAACCGTATCTTTCGTGGGAGACGGTTACTTCTTTCTATATGTCAGGCAAAGCCCGGCCCCCTTGACACCCAGGCCCGGCGTTGGTATAATAAAGGCACAAGGGGGACGCTGCCGCAAGGCTTAGGCGAATCCCCGTGGTAGTTACTAAAGAAGTAACCGTCAGCTCTTGGGTGGAGGGACGGTTACTTCTTTTTATAGTTCAGGCAAAGCCCGATGATGCCGACGATCAGCAAACCGAACTCAAAAAGAGCCGGATACGTTACGTACATGGCCTCACCCCCTTTGCGAAAGCATCGGGGAGAAAAAGAAGCTCGTCCCCGTTCAAGGGGGACTCAAACCGTCCACGCTTGCAGCAGCGTCCTTGGGAGTATTCTACCATAAAGCGCATAAAATGACAAGGCCAAGCTGTCCTTGACAACTCGGCCGGATATGGTATAATAAAGTTACAAGGGGACGCTGCTGCAAAGCTTAGGCGAATCCCCCGGTTACTGTAGAAGTAACCGTCAGCCTTGGAGGGGAGACGGTTACTTCTTTCTATATGTCAGGCAAAGCCCGATAATGGCACAGATCAACAATCCAAACTGGATCATATCACTATATGTGACATACATCAGCCTCACCCCCTTTGCGAAAGCATCGGGGACATATAAAGAAGCTCGTCCCCGTTTCAAGGGGGATTCACGGTCAACGCTTGCAGCAGCGTCCTTGGGAATATTCTACCATAGGCGGCTCTGTTCGACAAGAGCATGATGCGAAATATGTCAATTTTCTGGGGATTCGGGGGGGATTTACCATTGACTTTGCAGGGCAGGGCTGGTATACTAAGCGCAGAGAGAAAGGGGCGAGAGAACCCCTAAATGAGATATTGCTCAGGCCGTTTGGCGTTTTGCCAGACGGTCGTTTTTTATCTGGAATTTTTGAAACAGATGTGCTATAATAGAAAAATTGAAATAGAATAACATAGACGACAGGTGATGAAATTGGCTAACTCTCCTCATAACAAAACTGGAAAAAGCGCTGGGAAGAGCGGCGGAAGCCGGGCCGCTGGGAGCCGGGTTGCCGGCAACGCCCAGAAGAAGAAGCTCAACCGGCAGCAAATCGCCTTTCGGCGGGAAATTTATGCCGGCATTTGCGCGTTTTTGGCGCTGCTTTGTCTGATGAGCCTTTTCCACGTCAAGGGATTTTTGCTGGAATGGATTGAAAAAATCTTGGCCGGCGCCATTGGCAGCGGCTTTGTATTGGCGCCTTTTTGCCTGTTTTGGGCCGCCGGCCTGTTCTTTCTCAAGCGAAAAGGCAAAGTGCGCCTTCGGGCGACCTGCGCGCTGCTGCTGCCCGTTTTGTGGGGCGGCGGCGCTCATATTTTCAACTGCGCTCAGGAATTTTCGATGACGGCCAAGGGGATTGCCGATCTGGCCGTTTCCGGCGCGGCCCGGCAATCCGGCGGGTTGATTTCTGGCGGATTGGCGTTGCTGCTCTCCAGCTTGGTTTCCGACGCCGGCGCCATTTTATTCTTCTTTTTTGGCGGGGTGGCCTGCTTGATGACGGCCAGCAACACCACCTTCGCCATGCTCTTCGACCGGGTGAAGGGCCTGCCGCCGGAAGAAGAGGAAGAAGCGCCGGCCAGGCCCCGGAAAAAGGCGGAGCGCCTGACCGAAGAAGAGATGGAAGACGGCCAGCCTCCTTTGGCAGAGGACCGGGCCCAACGAGTGGCCCAAATCACTCAGCCCGCCAAATCGCCCATTTTAGGCGGCTTGTTCGGCGGCCGGCGGAAGAATATTGATATCCCCATCGGCCCGATGGAAAAGCAGGAGTATCCCAAAGGCCAGCCGATTCAGCTGTCGCCCCCTAATGTTCGTACGCCGGATCAGGTGATTGACGGGGGCGGGCCGGCAGAAAACCGACCTCCCAGATATTCGCCCAACGTGGCTGAACCGGTGAAACGGGACATATCGCCGGAGCCAGTGCTGCCGGAATTGCCTCAAGCCGAGCCGGTGATTTCGCCGGCTGTGCTGCGGGCTCAGCAGTATGCCGCCCAAAGAGCGGCGGAACAGGGAAGAGGGCGCCAGTTAGAGGAGGGGCGGCTGGCTCCGGCGCCGCTGGATCCTTTGACGCCGCCTTCCAAAACTGAGGCGGCCGTGCCGACGCCGGATTTCTCCTATTTTCCACCCAAGGAACTGCCTCCGCAGCCGGAGGAAAGGCCCGTCCCCCCCTCTCGCCTGCCTTGGGATGAGAACCAGGAGGCGCCGTTTGCGCCAGAGCAGCCCGTTCCCATACCGGCTTCTACCGTTTCTCCGGCCTTGCTCCGGCGCCAGCCGGCGGAACCCCTGCCGGAACCAGAGGAGTTGGAGCCCAGCCCGGATATGGCTGCCGCCGCAGCCTTAGCGGCGACCCAATCGCCCCGGGAACCGCTGGGGCCGGAGGGACCAGAATGGGACGAGCCGGATCCGGAAACCGCCAGCCAAAGCAGACAAGCCTTGGAAGAAGCGTTGGACAGCGCGCCAAAGGACATATATCTCTATCCGCCGGTCAGCTTGCTGAACAAAAGCTCCGCCACGCCGGTGGATTATACCCAAGAGCTGGCGGAAAATTCCGCCCGACTGGTGGACACGCTGAAGAGCTTCGGCGTGGAAGCCACCTTAGTGGATATCACCCGGGGCCCCAACGTCACCCGGTATGAGCTGCAATTGAAACGGGGGACAAAATTCTCCCGGGTCAACAATTTGTCCGACGATATCGCCCTTTCCTTGGGCGCCGCCAGCGTCCGCATCACCATGATTCCAGATAAACTGGCCGTGGGCATCGAGGCGCCCAACAAGGTTTCCGAAACCGTGCCCATTCGGGATTTGATTGACTCCCCGGATTTCAGCGCCAGCAAATCCAAAATCAGCTTCTGCGTGGGCAAGGATATCACCGGCCACAATGTGATTGGCGATATCAAAAAAATGCCTCATATGCTCATCGCCGGCACCACCGGCTCCGGCAAATCCGTGTGCATCAACTCCCTGTTGATCAGCCTGATTTACAAAGCCACGCCGGAAGAAGTGCGGCTGATCATGGTGGACCCCAAGATGGTGGAACTGGGCGGATACAACGGCATCCCCCATCTCCTGATTCCCGTGGTGACGGATCCCCGCAAAGCGGCGGGCGCCTTGAATTGGGCCGTGTCCGAGATGGAGCGGCGGTACAAACTGTTGTCCGAGGTCAGCGTCCGGGATTTGGAATCATATAACAACCTGATGGAAGATCAGGGGGGCGAAAAGCTGCCTCAGATTGTCATTGTCATCGACGAGCTGGCCGATTTGATGTTTGTGGCGGCCAACGAGGTGGAACAGTCCATCGTCCGAGTGGCCCAAAAGGCCCGGGCCGCCGGGATGCACCTGGTCATCGCCACCCAACGCCCCTCGGCGGACGTCATCACCGGCATCATGAAAGCCAATATCCCCTCCCGCATCAGCTTCGCCGTGGCCTCCCAAATCGAATCCCGAATCATTCTGGACACCCCTGGGGCGGAAAAGCTGCTGGGCCGGGGCGATATGCTCTATGCGCCGCTGGGCGCGCCCAAGCCCCTGCGGGTTCAGGGCTGCTTTATCACCACGGCGGAAATCGAGTCGGTGGTGGAATTCGTTAAAAAGACCAGCAAGGCCGATTACTCCGAAGAGGTGATGGAGCATATCGAACGCCAGGCCGAGGGCGCGGACAACGGCGCGGATTTCGGAGGCGGCGAGGAAGAGGAAGACGAGATGCTGCCCCGGGCCATCGAAGTGGTGGTGGAGATGGGACAGGCGTCCACCTCCATGCTCCAGCGCCGGCTCAAGCTGGGCTATTCCCGGGCCTCCCGATTGGTGGACGAAATGGAGGCCCGGGGCATCGTGGGTCCCTTCGAGGGATCCAAGCCCCGGCAGGTGCTGATTACCCGAGACGAATGGCGGGAAATGATGCTGCGGCGGCAGGACTAAGCGGGCGGCGGAATGACGGTCAACGCCTGAAAAGAGAAGATTTACAATGGGGGATTTCGCCCTCAAGATGAAATCTCCCCATATAAATAGCGGTTGGTTTTAGCGATACGCAACGCCCTTTGATAAGCCCTGATCTGGCAAAACAGCGAGAAAAATCGGGAAACCGTCTGAGGAGCGGAAAGGAAGAGATAGGGATGAAACGAAGACAGTTGATTCTTCTGTGCGCGTGCTTGGCCCTCTTGCTGTCGGCCTGCGGGCGGCAGTCGGAGCAGCCCAACGACGGCGTCCAGCCCCGGAACCTGACGGAAGAGCAGGCGGCGGGGGAACGGGCCGGGACGGAAAACGGCCTGGCGGCTGTGCGGCTGCCTTATCAGACGGCCCAGCTGACTCCTTTGGCCCGCCCGGAGAGCGGCGCCCGGGAGGCGATGGTTTGGACTATCGACCAGGCGAAGGAAGAGGAGATTGCCGCCGTGCAGGCTTTTCTGGACAGCCTGTCCTTTGAAACCGCGGATTACAGCCAGTGGGTGGGCGGCGACTTGGCCCGGGCCATGGAAGGGGAATATTGTTTGCTGGAAATCGATACTCCTCGGTATTTCGTCTGCGTAGCCCCCTGTCACCCGGAATTGGCCCGGGTCGCCGTCATGGCCCGCCTTTCTCAAACCCAGCCGGGCCAAAGCTGGACAGCCTGGTATCGGACAGACCCCCAAGCCTCGGAAAATCTGCTGGCTTTGATCGATTGCCGGTTTGAGGACTGGGAGACGATTCTTACTTCCTGACAGAAATCAAAAAGAGTTGGCTGCGGCCAACTCTTTTTTGCATCATGGGGCGAGCTTCTTTTGAAAAAAGCAGAAACAGGGCCGGAGGAAAGCGAAAGAAAAAGCCCGAAGCCTGGGAGAGGCTTCGGGCTTCCATAAGGCGCCTGCCATGGGAGAAGGCAGGCAGGGAGAAAAGATGAATGGCCATAGCAGGACGGTTTTGGGAGGGAGATCGCCCTACGGCCTGAGAAATAAGCAAGATGGACGGAGGGAAACCAAACGTTTCCCATATCTCTATTCTAAACCTTTTTTCGGGATATTACCACAAAAAATTGTTCAGCAATTTGACTAAAATTTCGGCGAAAAAAGAGTGAATTTTGAACAAATAGCGCGGAAAGAGAAAAAAACAAGTTTTTCAGAAAAAATAATCTTTCTCCCGGTAGACGAAACACCATAAAAAATGATATAATAACCGTGTTTTACGAAAATAGGGGGGAATCGCGCCCCTGAAAAGAGAAAATGTTCGTTTTGCATCCGGCGGGGGCAGACCGCCGGCGGTTTCTTGGGAGGATACCATGGCGAAAACAAGGATGAGGAAAGGCGTAAAAGGTCTGTGGATAGCGGCTCTGCTGTTTGCCGGCCTGGGATGCGCGGCGGCCGCCGACGGCCAGAAAGCGCAATTTAACAATATGCCCGTGTTGGCCCAGGATCAGGTCATCGCGGTAGAGGCATACAACATTGACGATTACAATTATTTCAAACTGCGGGACGTGGCTCAATCTCTCCAAGGCAGCGAAAAATCTTTCGACCTGCAATATAATGAAGAGAGCCGGTCCATTTATGTCAGCACAGGCCAGAGCTACGCGTCGTTGGGCACGGAGCTGAGCCCGCCTCAAATCGCGGACACTGTCAAGCAAGCGGCCCCCAGCAAAGCGGCGCTCTATATCGACGGCGCTCCCATGTCCTTAAGCGCTTACAATATCGACGGATATACATATTACAAGCTGCAAGATTTGGGGCAGGCCCTGGATTTTGACGTACAGTATGACGAAGCTGGGCGGCGAGTGCTGATCGAATGTCAGCCTCTGGAGCCGGAAGCGCCAGAGCGGCCCGGCGACCTGGAGCTGCCGGAACAGCCCGACAAGGACGACGGGGAAAACCAGGAAGACGACGACAACGCCGGCGACACAGGAGAATCCTGGGGCGTTTCCGGGCCGGATGTCAGCATTACCCCGATTCCGGGCGGCTCTTCCGACCCACAGGATCCGGATAACCCCAACAACCCCAACCAGTCTTCTACTCCCCAGCGGCCCCCAAAAACAGGCCCCATTGTTGTGATGGTGGACCCGGGACACGGAGGCAGAGAAACCGGCAGCCAAAACGAAGAGGCGGGGATTGTGGAAAGCGAAATCAATTATACCGCCGCCAGCCGTTTGGGCCAGCTGCTGACCCAAGCCGGATACAAGGTGATTTTTACCCGGGGCGAGGGGGAGACGCTGTCCCTCAGCGACAGAATGGAGCTGATCCGTCAGGAACAGCCGGATTTGGTGATCAGCGTCCACCACAACGCCACCGAGGAGCATACCGCCTACGGGGCGGAGGTGCTGGCCCAGGTGGGCGACAAAGAGGGCGGGCCCACCAAACAGCTGGCCCAGCTGATCAACCAGGAATATGAAAAGATGGGCCAGAGCGTCCGCCCCATCGTCTTTCGGTATAACAGCGCCAAAACCGGCGATTATTACGGTCTGCTACGGGCCGCCGCTTCTGTAGAAGTCCCGGCGGTGATTTCTGAATTCGCCTTTATCGACCACCCGGAGGACATCGCCAAAATCGACACAAAAGAAGAACTCTGGCAGGAGGCCGAGGCCATTTTCCGGGCGGTGGACGCGTTTTTAGGCGGTCCTGTGCGAAAATAGGAGAACGGAAGGAATATTTTAAGGAAATCTTCAAGATTTTAGAGCCCGCCTGTCGTATGATAAACACAGGCGGGCTTTGGTTTAGCCCAAAAAGAAAGAGAGGGATTGAAAGTGGAGGAAGAACGGACCCAGGAATGGACCCGCCGGCAGGCGGAGAGGCGGAGAAAACGCCGCCGGAGACGGACGCTGATTCGGCTGATAGGGCTGTGCGCCGCGGCGCTGCTGGGCGTGGGGCTGCTCAAAGCCCTGAACCGAGGGCCTGGGGAGGGGGCTTACCCGGAGCAGGTTTTGGGGGTGACGGTGCATACGAGCCTGGCCCCGGCAGGCGGCAAAAACAGGCCTGGGACGAAGCGGGCGATCAAATATATCGTCGTCCATGAAACGGGGAACCCAGCGGCCGGCGCCGACGCCCAGGCCCACGGCAAATTGCAGGCCGGCGGCGGGGAGGGAACTGCCAGTTGGCACTATACGGTGGACGACCATGAGATCTGGCACAGCATCCCTGACGACGAGAAGGCCTATCACGCCGGCGACGGCGCCGAGGGGGAGGGCAATCTGCACGGCATTGGCATAGAGCTGTGCGTCAACCAGGACGGGGACTTTGAAAAGACCTTTGACAACGCCGCCCGGTTGACGGGCTGGCTGATGAATGAATACCATTTATCCGCCGACCGGGTGCGGCAGCACTTTGATTTCAGCGGGAAGAACTGCCCGGAAAATATCCGGGCCCAGGACAGGATGGGGGAATTTGTGGCCCTGGCGGAACGCTACGCCCAGCAGGCCGCAGAGGAGGGATAAAACGGGGAAAATCCGGGAGACAGTGGGGATTTATCGATTTTTTCTATAAAAATTGACAATCCATCTGACGGCTGATATGATGAAGCAGCGCTTAGACGCCCGCCGGCGAACCGGAGGCGCAGGCGGGCGTCAGGTTCAAAAAGCCCGATAAAAAGGAGCATACTGAAATGAAAAAGCTGATTTCTTTGCTGTTGGCCGCAGCGATTCTGGCAGGAATTTCTGTCATAGCTTTAGCTGTCGAGCCGGCGGAAGCCGCGTTTGAAGCGGCCAAGACCTATTTTGAAAAAGCGGACGGCAAAAATATGCTTTCCCTGGAAAAGGTTCTGGAGATTGCGGAGGAGGGAGATTCTCTGATCCTGGATATCCGCAGCGCCGAAGATTATGCCAAAGGCCATCTGAAGGGCGCCGTCAATATCCCCTTTGTCAAGGTGGTGGAGTTTCTGGATCAGCTGCCCCGGGAGCAGCGTGTCGTGGTAGCCTGCTACTCCGGCCAGACCGCCGGCCAGATCGTGGGCTCTCTGCGTTTGGCAGGGTTTAACGCCTATTCCCTCAGCGGCGGTATGGGGGCTGCAACAGAGGAGACTCCGCTGGAGACCGAGATTCATGAATTTGTCCCCGTCGAAAAGGCCCGGCTGAATGAAACCGAGGCAGCTCTGCTGGAGGCGGCCCGGACGGCTATGACCATTCCCGAGGGCAACAATGTGATCAAGCCCGCCGACCTGAACGAGCATTTGGCCGATTACTTTGTGCTGGACGTGCGGGGTGCCGAGACCTTCGCCAAAGGCCATATTGAGGGCGCCGTCAACGTCCCTTATTTGGAGATGGGAGCTTATATTGATCAGCTTCCCCGGGATAAGGCCATCGCCATAGTATGCAATTCCGGCCAGCAGTCTTCTCAAACGGCGGCGGTGCTTATCGCCTCCGGTTTCAAGGCTCTGAATGTGCAGAGCGGCATGAACAACGGCTGGAACAAAGCCAATCTGCCCATTGTCTCCGATCAGCCCGCCCCGCCTGAAAAGCCGGCGGAACCCGCCCCTGTTCAGCCCGAGCATCAGCCTGCTCCCGCTCAGCCTCAAGCGAAGACCTATATCGTCAAATCCGGCGACTGTTTGTGGAATATCGCCCGGGATCAGCTGGGAAGCGGCGCTCGTTGGAACGAGATCTACCAGCTCAACCGGGATATTATCCGCAATCCTGAGCGCATCAGCGTCGGCCAGGAGCTGGATATGCCGGCCTAAAATCCGCTTGATCTTTCCTCCGGCTGTGTGGCGGCCGGCGTTGTTGAAACATGAAAGCGATCCCTGTTCAGCTGCGTCGGCAGATGAAAATAAGCGCCTTTTTAGGGCGCTTATTTTTTCTCTGGAGCCGTGCAGGCGGCGCTCTCTTTTCAGCGGGCTCAAAGCCTTCTCCAATCATAATAGTTTTGCATAGGATGGAGAAACGCGTGAAAGGAGAAGACTCTTGTCTGGATGGTTTTCTGATTTGCTACCAACGACGGCGTTGGCGGCGGCTTTGTCGCTGGACGCCTTTTTTGCAGGGATGGGCTATGGGGCCTCGGGGGTCTGCTTGACTCGGACCGCGGCTTTGGTCGCGGCAGGGTGCTGCGCCGGGGTGTTGGCCGCCGGTATGCTGCTGGGCGGATGGATGGAGCCGCTGTTTTCCGCCCAAGCGGCCCGTTGGGCGGGCGCCGCGGCCCTAGCCCTGCTGGGCTGCGGCAAAATCGGCGGCGGCGCCCTGAAAAAGCGCATCCGCCGGGCAGACGCCGGCCAACTTTGCTTCCGTCTCTTCGATTTCCGGTGTATTCTGCGGGTTTATGCCGATCCGGCCAAGGCGGACGCCGACAGCTCCCGCAGCATTTCGTCCAGGGAGGGGCTGGCCTTGGGGGCGGCTCTTTCGTTGGACGGCGCCGCCGCCGGAGTGGGCGCCGGCTTGACCGGCGGAAACTGCTCCCTGGCCGCCCTGTCGGTGTTTGTCATGACGGCGGCGCTGCTGGCGGGCGGCGCCGGGTTGGGCCGCCGCCTGCGCCAGGCGGGCAAAGGGGATATGGACTGGCTGGGCGGCGGCCTGCTGATGGCCTTGGCCGTCGCGAAATTGATTGGATAAAACAAAGCGCTTTGTCAAATCTTCAGAATTTTTATCATTGATTTTGCCCTCAAAATAGCGTATCATGCAAAGCAGAATGGGTAAACTGAAATCGAAAAAGGAGGAAATTTGAACATGAACCAGAGAAGATGGGCGGCGGCGCTGCTGGCCGCCGTTTTGGTCTTCACTCTATTCTGCCCCGCCTTGGCGGCGGAAGGGAGCCGTGGGCTGACGAGAGGCCAGGTTGTGGAAACCCTGCTGGCCGCGGCGGACGATTACAGCCCCGATTTAAAAAAAGAGGATATCATCCGCGGAGACGGCGGCGGCCTGCACGAGGATCGGCCGGTCACCCGGGCCGAAGCCATGGTTATGCTCAGCCGGGCGTTCGGCCCTCTGCCGGAGCCCAAGGGCGACGCCCGGCGGTCGGGCTATGCCGGCGCTTCTTTTGAGGACGTCCCGGCTTGGGCCGGGCCGGAGATCGGCCGGCTGACGGAGGCGGGCGTTTTGGCCGGCGACGGACAAGGCAGGCTGAACCCCGGCAGCCTGGTGACGGAGGAGCAACTGGATTTGATGATCCGCCGGGTCTGGGCCCTGAAAGGCAGCAATTTGAAAGACGATTACTATGCCGCCGTCAACAAACAATGGCTGGAAAGCAGCCAGATCCCCGCCGGCGAGGCGGCCAACGGCGCAATGTACGAGATGACGGCCAAAATCAACGGCCAAGTGATGGAGATTATCCAACAGGCGGCTCAGAACAAAGACGCCGCCGGAAACGAACAGAAAATCGGCGCCCTTTACCGGGGCGTCTTGGCCGTCAAACAGGGCCAGGTGGAGGATCTGAGCCCGCTGAAGCCCTATCTGCAAAAGATCGGCGAGGCCAAAGACATGACGGAGCTGGCGCAAACGGCCAATCTGCTCAGCCGGGAGCTGGGCCTGCGGCCTTTGGGCGGTTTTTCCCTGACGGTGGATTTCAAGGACAGCAGTCGATATATGCTGCAATTCAGCGCCCTGAGCGCGGACCTGCCCAAAGAATATTTCAGCGTCGGCGGCCCGGTGACGGACAGCTATCGCCAGGCGCTGGCCGAGCTGCTGAAGCTGGGCGGCGCCGGCGAAGAGCAAGCTCAGGCCGGCGCTCAGCGCCTTATGGAGCTGGAGCGGCAGTTGGCGGAAGCGACCATGAACGTGGAAGACAGCTCTGATGTGGACAAGATCTACAACCTTTATACCATGGACCAGCTTCAGGCGCTGTTTCCCGCCCTGGATTTGGCCGAGATGCTGGAAGCCGACGGCCTGAAGCCCGAAGAAAAGATTCTGGTATCCGACCCGGGCCTGCTGGAAGCCGCCGCCCTCTGGTATACCGACGAAAACCTGGAGATGATGAAGGACTGGGTTCGCCTGGCTCTGATCCAGGGCTACGGCCCTACGCTAAGCGGCAAGGCGGACCAGATCAACGCCCAATTCCAGCAGGTTTTCTACGGCGTGGACGGTAGCAAGAGCCCGGAGGAACAGGCGTCTCTGATTGTTCAGCAGCTGCTGGGCAACCAAATCGGCCAGATTTATGTCCAGCGTCATTTCTCACCCAAGGCCAAAGAGGACGTGACAACCATGGTGAAGGAATTCGTTCAGGTCTATCAAGATCGGATTCGCAAGCTGGATTGGATGAGCCCCGCTACCAAAGAAAAGGCTCTTCACAAGCTGGACACGATGACGATCAAAATCGGCTACCCGGATAGCTGGGACAGTTATCTGGACGACATGGCGTTTACAGACAGCTATTATGAAAACGCCTTGGCCATGACCAAGGCCTCCTGGGCCTGGCAAGCCTCCTGCCAAGGCAAGCCGGCGGACAAAAGCCTTTGGGCCATGACGGCCTATACCGTCAACGCCTATTATAACGCCGCCGCCAATGAAATCGTTTTCCCGGCAGGTATTCTGCAAGCGCCGTTTTACGATGTGAACGCCCCGCGAGAGCAGAATCTAGGCGGTATCGGCGTGGTGATCGCCCATGAAATCACCCATAGCTTCGACAACAACGGCGCCAAATTCGACGAAAAGGGCAACGCCGCCAACTGGTGGCAGCCGGAGGATTACCAGCGCTTCCAGCAGCTGTGCGAAAAAGTGCGGCAGGTTTACGACGGCCCGGAGGCCGCCCCTGGTTTCGCCAACAACGGCGCTCAGACCCTCAGCGAAAACATTGCCGATCTGGGCGGCATGGCCTGTGTGTTGGAAACAGCCAAAAGCCTGGAGACCCCGGATTATAATCTGCTGTTTTCCAGCATGGCCCGGTGCTGGACCCTGACTTCTGGCCGGGATTACCTGCAAATGCTGGCCAATATGGACGTTCACAGCTTCAACAAAGTGCGAGTCAACCGCACCATACAGAATTTTGAAGAATTTTACCAGGCCTATGAAATCGGCCCCGGCGACGGAATGTATTTGCCGCCCCAGGATCGGGTCCAGATCTGGTAGAGCGGTGGAAAAGGAGAAAACAGGATGAAAACAGACGGCGTTATCTTCGACCTGGACGGTACGCTGTGGGACGCCACAAAGCAAATCTGCTTGGCTTGGAACCGAGTGATCAGCAGCCGCCCGGGACTCCGCCCGCCGCTGACAGCCCAGGAGCTGGAAAGCTATATGGGCCTGCCCATGGACGAGATCAGCCGGCGGATGTTCCCCGACCAGAGCCCCCAAAGCCAGGCGGCGCTGCTGGAGGAATGCTGCCAGGAGGAACACCGGGCTCTGGCCCGGCAAGGGGGCAGGCTGTACCCAGAGCTGGAGAGGACGCTGGCCGCCCTCTCCGCCTGGGCGCCTCTTTTTATCGTCAGCAACTGCGAGGACGGATACATCCAATGCTTTTTCCAGGCCAGCGGCTTGGGAAACTATTTTAAGGATTTCGAGTGCTTCGGCGCCACAGGCTTGCCAAAAGGAGAAAACAACAAGAGGATTGTGGCCCGCAACGGCCTGCGCAGCCCGGTATACATAGGCGACACAGCCGGCGACCAGCAGGCCGCCGGCGAGGCGGGGATTCCCTTCGTCTTCGCCCGTTATGGCTTTGGGCAAGCGCAGGGCCGCTGCGAGGCTATCGACTCCCCGGCTCAGCTGCTGGATCTTCTTGAGCCACTGGAGAGCGAGGGAGAAGGATGCTGACAAAACCAGTTCACGGTTAGACGGATTTTCATTTGGAGAGGTGTGGGACGTATGGGCTCAGTTACATCTGTTGGCTCGAAAAACTCACTTGTCCCATACTATGCGCTTGCGTACATCATGAAGGTTTGACCAAATAAAGCAACGGCTTACCCCCAGCCTTTAGGCAGGGGGTAAGCCGCGTTCGGCGTTCCGTTTTAGTAGGTTTTGTGATAAAATATATGTGGTGATTTTATGGAATACAGCTAAAAGTTCCGCATCTATCCAAATAAGGAACAGGAAAATTTGATACAGCGCACATTTGGCTGCCGCCGGTTTGTGTTCAACTATTTTTTAGCCGAACGGATGGAGCAATACAAGCAAACCGGAAAATCACGCACACGGTTTCAGCAGGACAAGTCTCTGACTGCACTGAAAAAAGAACTGGAATGGCTGTGAG
>CAJUIK010000027.1 GCA_910585875.1 uncultured Eubacteriales bacterium
GCAGTCGGGCAGCCAGGGGTGGACTTCCGCCTCCACTCCCTGCTCTGCCAACAGCACGATCAGGGCTTCCGGCTCTGTCTTCAGCCGGTTGACCCGGGCCGTCGCGTCGGGGGTCTGGTTGTCCGCCGCGCAAAGGGCTTCCGCCTCCTGGGGCCCCAAAACCTTTAGCAGTTTCCGGACATACCACAGAGGATGGGAATATCGAACCGCCAGATACAGAGGGAAATCCCCTTTGTCCGGTTCCGGCAATTCTCCAGCCTGGCTTTGGGCGGCGATTTTGCGCAGCAGGCCGTTGACGAAGGAGGCCGCCCGCTCTCCCCCTTTTTTTCGGGCCAGATTCACCGATTCGTTCACCGCCGCCCGAGCGGGGATTTTATCCAAGAAAACGATCTGGTAAACCCCCAGCCGCAGCGCGTCCAGCACCTGAGGGGCGATTTTGTTCCGCTTGATTTTGGAGTATTGATCCAAATAAAAATCGATCAGCCGCTGGTTTTGCAAAACGCCGTAGAGCAGCCGAGCGGCCAGGGCGGCCTCCCGCCCCTCCAGCCCCAGGGCGGGCAGCTGGCGTTTGACGAACTGGTCGGGCCACGTCCCCTGGGTCCGCTGCGCTTTCAGGCCCGCCAGAGCGGCGGACCGGGCTGAAGCCGCCATATCAGTCGTCCCGCCGGCCGCCGAACACGATCAGCAGGCGCAGCAGCTGGGCCAAGGAAACCGCCAGGGCCGCCACATAGGTCAGCGCGGCGGCTCTCAGCGTCTTTTTGGCGGCGGGCAGCTCTTCCAGCGAAAGCAATCCTCCCTCGCTCAACGCGGCCACCGCCCGGCGGGACGCGTCAAACTCCACCGGCAAAGTGACGGCTTGAAACAAGGTGGAAAAGCCCAGATAGACCAGGTTCATGCTGGACAAAATCAGGCCGATGATCAGCAGAGGCATCGCCAGGCTGGAGCCAATCTGGGTAATGGGGATGATGGCGCGCCGCAGGCGCAGGGGGAAATATTCCTCCGCGTGCTGCACGGCGTGACCCGCTTCATGGGCGGCCACTCCCAAGGCTGCGATGGAAGGGTTGTCGTACACCGAATCGGACAGCCGGATCACCTTATCCCGCGGATCATAATGATCCGTCAGGCTGCCGGAAATCCGTTCAATGCCCACGTCGTAAACCCCTCCGGCCCGCAGCACTGCCTCGGCGGCCTGGGCGCCGGTGACGTTCCGCCCGGCCCGCACCTTGGAATATTTGTTGAAGGTTCCGTTCACCTGATACTGAGCCCACATGGCGAAAACCACCGCCGGCAGCACCAGAATCAAATAATATCGATCAAAAAACATATCCGACCTCCTTATCGTAATCAAAATCGCGAACCAGCTGCAAAACCGCCGCAGATTCTATCCCATGAAATCGAGTTATTCAAACCGGCCCTCTCGCTCCTCGGGATGTCCCCGGAAATAATCGGCGCAGTTCATCCGTTTCCCTCCCGGGGCCTGAAGCTGGGCGATTTCCACAACGCCGTCGGCGCAGCGGACCCGCAGGCACCGGCTGTCGCAGCTCAAAATCTGGCCGCAGGGGGCCTCCGGCCCTCCCTGCTCCGCCCGCAGGCCGAAGAGTTTGATATTTTTGCCCCCCAGCGAGGAAAATATTCCCGGCCAAGGCGTCAGCCCCCGGGCCGCCCGATCGATGCGCTGGGCGGTTTCCGTAAAATGAATCCGCCCGTCTTCCCGGCAGATTCGGGGGGCGTAATGGGGACATTCCGCCGGCTGAGGCCGGGGAACCACGCGGCCCGCTTCCAGCTCCTTCAGGCACCGGCTGAGGGTTTCCGCCCCCAAAGCCGCCAACTTGTCGTGGAGGCTGTCCGCCGTTTCCCCCGATTGAATTTCCAGTTCTTCCGCCAACAGGATATCGCCCGTGTCCAGGCCGGCGTCCATCTGCATGATGGCGACGCCGGTTTTTTCCTCCCCCTGGAGTATGACTTGCTGGATGGGGCTGGCGCCCCGGTAGTCGGGCAGCAAAGAGGCGTGAACGTTGACGCAGCCCAGCCGGGGAGCGTCCAGCGCCCGCTGGGGCAGCAGCATCCCATAGGCGGTCACCACGGCGATATCCGCCTGCAGCGCCTCCAAGGTTTGAAGGGCCTCCTCCTTTTTGAAGCTGGCGGGCTGAAACACCGGGATTCCGTGGGCCAGCGCCGCCTCTTTCACCGGGGTGAACGATAGCTTCATGCCCCTGTTTTTGGGCTTATCCCGCTGGGTAAAGACGCCGGCAATCTCGTGGCCGTCCTGAATCAGCCGTTCCAGCGGCGCCACGGCGAATTCCGGCGAACCCATATAGACGATTCTCATGCTTCCACTTCCTCGGGATCCAAAAATCGGGTGACCAGCCTCAGATAGAGCTTGCCTTCCAGATGGTCTGTCTCGTGGCAGGCGGCACGCGCCAGAAAATCCTCCAATTCCAGCCGGCGCCGCTCCCCGTTCCTGTCCTGAAATTGAATCGTGATTTTTTGGGGCCGCTCCACCATGCCGTAGCGGCCGGGTACGCTGAGGCAGCCCTCGGCGCCCTCTTGGGAGCCCTGCTGTTCCAAAATTTCCGGGTTGATCAGCTCCAGGTATCCCCCTTCGCCGTCGACGATAATCGCCGCCCGGCGCAGCACTCCCACCTGGGGCGCGGCCAGGCCTGCGCCGTCCGCCGCCGCCAGCGTCTCCCGCATATCGTCCAGCAGCGTGTGCAGGCGGGCGTTGAATTCCGTCACGGGGCGGCAGACTTTTTCCAAGCAGCCGTCCCCTTGTTTTACAATGTTTCGGATAGCCATATCCCATGCTCCTTTATATTCTAATTCTATGATTCGCGCCGCGGCTCACAGCGAATAGGGGTTGACGTCCGCCGTCAGCGAAAGGCCTCTGCCTCCGTCGCTGTAAAAGGCCCGCAGCAGCGCCTCTACCAGCTGGCGGGACCGGGGGGTTTCCTTTCCCCTGAAGCTCACCTGATACCGATACCGCCGGTTAAGTTGCCAAAGAGGCGGCGGCGCCGGCCCCAGCACAGGAGCGGCGATATCTTGAAAGGGCCCCTGAAACCACTGGCGCAGGGTGGCGGCCAGCCGCAGGGCGGCCTGCTCGGCGCGGTTTTGGTTTTCCCCGCTGACCAAAAACGAAAACAAATCCTGAAACGGCGGCGCCATCAGCGCCTGGCGCATTTCAATCTCATAGCGGTAAAAGGCCTCGTAATCCTGGGCGGCGGCGGCCTGAATGACGCTGTTTTCCGGCGTATAGGTCTGAATCACCGCCCGGCCCGCCTTGCTCCGTCGGCCGCTGCGGCCCACCGCCTGGGTCAACAGCGAAAACGTCCGTTCCCCCGCCCGGAAATCCCCGCTGTACAGCGAAAGATCCGCGTCCAATACGCCCGCCAAGGTGACGTTTTCAAAGTCCAATCCTTTGGCGATCATCTGGGTGCCCAGAAGAATCTGGGCCTGCCCGGCCCGAAAAGCGTCCAGCAGCTTTTCATGGGAAACCCGCTGGGCGGTGGTGTCCGCGTCCATGCGGATGATTTGGACTCCGGGAAATTTTTCCTCCAGCCGCTGCTGAACCCTTTGTGTGCCGAACCCCACCATGCGCATGGGTTCGCCGCACTGGGGGCATTGCTCCGGCATAGGCTGGGAGTAGCCGCAATAATGGCACATCAGCCGGTTGTTGCGGGAATGATACGTCAAAGCCGACGAGCAGTTTTGGCACTGGGGCACATGGCCGCAGGCCACGCAGGTCGCCATGCGGCTGGCGCCCCGCCGATTGAGAAAGAGCACGCTTTGCTCGCCCTTTTCCAGATTGCGTTCCAGCTCCGCCGCCAGCTCTGGGGAGATGCAGTCCGGCTCTCCCTGGCGCAGGCGGCTACGCATATCGGCAATCACCACCCGGGGCAGCGGCGTGTTCTGATACCGCCGGACGATGGGGAAAAAGCTGTATTTCCCCTGCTCCGCCTGAAACCGGCTCTCCACCGCCGGGGTGGCGCTGCCCAAAACCAGCCGGGCCTTGTGGCGCACGCACCGATATTTGGCGATTTCCCGGGTGTGATACCGGGGGGCGGAATCGGATTTATAGGTCCATTCCTGCTCCTCATCGACGATAATCAGCCCAATATTGTCCAGCGGCGCGAACACCGCGCTGCGGGCGCCCAGAGCCACTCGGGCCCGGCCGCTTTTCACTCGCTTGTATTCGTCGTACCGCTGCCCCGCCGTCAGCCCGCTGTGGAAGACGGCCACCTGATCGGGAAAATAGCCGCAAAACCGGCGCAGCAGCTGAGGCGTCAGCGAGATTTCCGGCGTCAGCACAATGGCGCTGCGCCCCGACTCCAGCGCGGCCTGAACCAAGCGGATATAGACTTCCGTCTTCCCGCTGCCCGTCACCCCTTGAAGTAGCGCCGCGGCCGGCGGCTCCAAGGCCAGAATCCCATCGTAAGCCCGCTGCTGTTCCTCTTCCAGCAGAATGGGCGGCGCCTGCTCCGCCGATTGGGAGACGACCCGGCGGAAAGTCTGCTGCTCGGCGCAATCCACCAAGCCGGCGCGAATCAGCGTCTGCACAGAAGAAGCAGAGGCGCCCGTCAAATAGCAGACCTCTTTTTCCGGTATGCCGTCGTAACCGGCGATACAGCGCAGGGCCTCGGCCCGCTTTTCGTAGCCGTTGTTTTTGCGCAGGGAAGCCAGAGCCGCTTCCAGCGGTTTTTTCAGCCGTAAAATACGGATCGTCTGATCCTTCGCCGCCGTAAAGCGGACGGTTTTCTCTATTGTATGCGTTTCTAACAGCTCTTTGCAGCATCTTTTCAAAGTTTTGACGGGAAAGCTTTTTTTGAGTTCCTCTTCTTCCGTCGGCCCTTGTTTGGCGGCGATCAACTGGCAGACGGCTTGGGCGTCCCAATCCTGGCCGCAGCGGGCCTGGGCCTGTTCCAGCGTCAGGCCGTCGCCCAGCCGGTAATAGGTCTTGCGGGACCAGACTCCCGGCGGCGTCATCAGGTTGGCGGCCTCAAAAAAGGTGCAAAAATACCGCTTGCGGATGATCTCGGCCAGCTCCAGCTGTTCCGCGTCAAGCATCACCGTCGGCCCAAAAATATGGCTCAGCGGCTTGATTCGAGGGCTGACTTCCTCCTGCCAGAGGGTTTCGATAATAAAGCCTTCCGTCAGCTTGTACCCCCGGCCGAAGGGCGCCGTCACCCGTCGGCCCGGCTGGGCCTGGTCCGCCAGCTCCGGCGGCGCCAGGTAATCATAGGGTTTGTCGATGGAAATCACAGCCGCCGCCACCGCCACTCTGGCGATACAATGCATCCCGGCCCGCCTCCTTTCCCGCTCTTTGGAATTTTTTCTGCAAAAAGGGCCGCTTCGGCGCAGGCGGCGGCAGGCGGGCCCAGACCCGCCGTTCCCCCGTTATGTCGCGCCGGAGCAACCCTTCTCTTTGCCTGTTATTCCTCTTCCCCGTCCAAACCCATTTCCAGCTCTGTTCCCTCCGTTCCCAGCTCCGCCGGCCCTTCTATTTCTTCCAAAGGTTCCGCCGCCTGGGCTTCTTCGGGCTCCGCCTCTGTCCGGCCTTCCGCCGGGCGGACTCGTCCGTCTATGATATCATAGAGGGCGATTTTCACCGGCTTTTCATCCAGCGGCTCTTCGGCCTGTTCGGCGCTGTCCGCAATATCCCGGGCCCGCTTGGCGGCGATATTCACCAGCAGATAACGGTTCGGGATTTTTCCCAACAGATCGCTCATGGTGGGTTCCAGCATCATAATTCATTCACCTCAACAAATTGATTCTGCGGTCCGCCGCGCAGCGGGCGGCCTGGATGATGGAGCGCAGTTCGTCCGCCGCTCCGTCCACCTGGTCGTTGACCACAATATAGTCGTATTGCTCGGCCGAAGCATATTCTTCCTTGGCCTTGGCCAGCCTTTTCTGAATGGTTTCGGCGCTTTCGCTGCCCCGAGACCGGAGCCGCAGCTCCAAATCCGCGAACGAAGGGGGGATGATGAAGACCAACCGGGCCTCCGGCCGCTTCTTTTTGACGATCAGCGCCCCCTGAACCTCGATTTCCAAAATCACATCCAGGCCCTTTTCCAGGCATTCGTTCACCGGCGCCGCCGGCGTGCCGTAGTAATTGCCCACATATTCGGCGTATTCCAAAAATTCATTCCGCTGGATCATCGCTTCAAAATCCGGCTTGGTCAGAAAATAATAGTTGACGCCGTCCTCCTCGCCGGGCCTGGGCTGGCGGGTGGTGGCGGAAACCGAGCAGCGCAACCTGTCCATGGAGGGCAGCAGCCGCCCCAACACCGTGCCTTTCCCCGCCCCCGAGGGGCCGGTGACGATAAACAGGTTGCCTCTACTCATCCTCGTCTTCCTCCTCGTCCTCATCGTAATCGCCCAGCCGGTTGGCCACCGTCTCCGGCTGCAAAGGCGACAAAATCACGTGTTCGGAGTCGGTGATCAGCACCGCCCGGGTCCGCCGGCCGTAGGTGGCGTCGATGAGCATATTCTTTTCCTTGGCGTTTTGAATGATGCGCTTGATGGGGGCGGATTCAGGGCTGACAATGGCCACCAAGCGGCCTGCGGACACCATATTGCCAAAGCCGATATTGATTAGTTTCATCCTGCTCCCCCTGCTTATTCTAAATTCTGTATCTGTTCGCGGATTTTTTCAATCTCCGCCTTCATTTCCACCACAATCTGGGCCAGCTGATAGTCGTTGGCCTTGGAACCGACGGTATTGACTTCCCGATTCATCTCCTGCACTAAGAAATCCAGCTTGCGGCCCGCCGGCAGGTCCCCCTGGACCAAATCTCGAACCTGGGCCAGATGGCTGCGCAGCCGCACAATCTCTTCTGTGACGGAGACTTTATCGGCAAAAAGGGCCGCTTCCGCCAAAATCCGCTGCTCGGCAATCTGGGTATCCCCCAAAATCTCCAGCATCCGGGCCTGGATTTTCTGCCGGTATTCCTCCACCGATTCCGGGGAACGGCGCTCCGCCTGGTCTGTCATCTTCGCCAGCAGTTCCGTCCTATACAGGATATCCTGGCAAAGCTTTTCCCCTTCCCTCCGGCGCATGGCGTTATATTCCTCCAGCGCCAGCGCCGCCGCTTCCAGGGCCTGGGCCTTGGCCGCCTCGGCGTCGGGCTCCTCTTTGCCCACGGTCAAAACGTCGGGCAAATGAGCGATTTTCACAACAGAACTGTCGTCTGTCAGCCCCAATTCGTCCCGCAGCCGCTCCAGAGCCGCCGCATATTGCCGGGCCAGGGGCAGATTGGGAGTCACTGTGACGTCCCCGCCGTCTTTCTGGACGACAGCCACATAAACGTCCGCCTTGCCCCGGGAAACGGCGGCGGAAACCGCCCCTTTTATAGGCTCCTCCAAAAAAGCGTAAAGCCTGGGGGTTTTGACGGTCAAATCCAAATACCGGTGGTTCACCGATTTGATTTCCACCGAAATCTCCAGCCCCTGGCTCTCTATCTTCTTCCGGCCGTAACCGGTCATGCTTTTTATCATATTCCAACTTTCCTTTCGGAAACATCTTCTCAGTCTGCTCAGACTGCGCCGACCATACTGCCTCTGAGTTTTTACGTCCGCAGCCGAACCCCGCTACAACTCTTTTTCGAAAATAATTTGATAGCCCATCACGCCGTAGACATGGATTTTTTCACTGAAAGGCGTGACAATCTGTTTGAAGCGCCATCCGTTCTCCGCTTCCGACACAATGATCTTTTTACATTCTTCAAAAGTCTCGCCGGAGGCCGCCCGAAATCCCGCGCCAATTTTTACAGGGACCTCCACGAATTTATATTCGTATCGCGCCGGGCCCGCCCGGCGTTCGCTTTCCATGTCAGGTTTCATATCAAACCCTCCTCTGCCCTGGGACGCGAACAGCCGTTATCCTCCGCGCCCGCTTTGCCGCGCCTCGGAGTTTATTATATCATAAGAGCCGGAAGATAGCAAACGCATCGGCGAACAGAAAGCGCTCTTTTCATCCGACAGAAGAACGCAAAAACGGCGCCTTATCTCCGGGGTTCCGGCTTTCCCAATCCCCGCTCAATCTCAAAAAACACCCGCCGGGCTGCTTTGGCGCGACGGGAATACAGGGCGC
This sequence comes from uncultured Eubacteriales bacterium, assembly GCA_910585875.1. GTDB lineage: Bacteria > Bacillota > Clostridia > Oscillospirales > Butyricicoccaceae > Pseudobutyricicoccus. The sequence goes on from CAJUIK010000027.1 coordinate 8,087, forward strand.
ACAGGCCGCAGCCGGCGGCCAAACCGGCCAGGGAACACAGAATTCGAGGCCCTTCCCCTTGGGAAACGGGCAGGAAATAGCATCCGATCATCAGCGCCGCCGGGATCAGGTAGACCAAGGCGGCGATGGACAAAATACTGCCCGTATGGGCCCGAATCACCACCTGTTCGCCCACCTGGGCGCCGCAGGAATTCGGCGCCTCCACCACCATGGTCTGCTCCGGGTGGGCGCAGCCGCCGCACTTAGAGCAATCCGAGGCGCAGGCCGCTTTGCGCTGAATTTCGACTTGAGCCCGCCCGCCGGGCAACAGGGCCACAATTCTTCCCGTCTGTTCCATTCTCAATCCTCCCAGGGGCGATAGAGCTCCATAATCCGTTCCGCGGCCCGTATCCCGTCCACCGCGGCGCTCATAATGCCGCCGGCGTATCCCGCTCCCTCGCCGCAGGGGATCAGCCCCTGCCAGCCGGGCGCGAAAAAATCCGGTCCCCGCACAATCCGCACCGGCGACGAGGTACGGGTTTCCACGCCGGTAAACAGGGCGTCCGGCCCGTCAAAGCCGGGCAGCTGCCTTCCAAAACAGGGCATGGATTCCAGCAGTTGGTCAACGACAAACGCCGGCAGGACCTGGCGCAGGTCGACAAAGGCCGTCCCCCGGGGATAAGTGGGCTTGACTTGGCCAAAGGCCCGGGAAACCCGCCCTTCTTTCAGGTCGCCATAGCGCTGGACCGGGGCGGCATAACCGCCGCCTCCCAACTCAAAGGCCCTTTGCTCCAGCCTCTGCTGAAACCGCATCCCCTCCAAGGGATCCGAACCCTCGAAATCCTGGGGCAGCACAGAGACAGCCAGCGCGGCGTTGGCGTTCCGCCCGCCCCGGGCGTGGAAGCTCATGCCGTTGGTCACGACGCCGCCCTGCTGGCTTGCCGCCGCCACAACCTGGCCGCCGGGGCACATACAAAAGGAATAACAGGCCCGATCGCCCTGCCGGCGGGACAGGTTGTATTCCGCCGGCGGCAGACCGTACCCCTGGGCATATCGGCCGTAGCGGCCCTGGTCGATAGTCCGCTGCAAATGCTCCGCCCGGACGCCCACGGAAAAAGCCTTGCGCTCCAAGAGAAACTCTTGATCCGCCAGCCTCTCAAACAAATCTCGGGCGCTGTGGCCCACGGCCAGCACAGCCGTCTGGCAGGCGACGAGGCCCGCGGGCGTTTCCACTTCCGTCAGCCTGCCCTTTTGCCGACGGAACCCTGTGACAGGGCAGTGAAACAAAACCTGCCCCCCAAAATCCTCGATCCGCCGGCGCAGGGCGGAAACCACGCCCTTCAGCAGGTCGGTGCCGATATGGGGCTTGGCCAGCTCCGCCGTTTCCGGCGGCGCGCCGAATTCCAGCAGCTTTTGCAGCGCCAATTCGCATCGAGGGTCGTTGATCCGCGTGGTCAGCTTGCCGTCGGAATAGGCTCCGGCGCCCCCTTCCCCAAATTGAACGTTTGTTTCTTCGTCCAGCTCCCCGGTCTGCCGGAAACGGTCTGTGGCCCGGTCCCGCTCCTCCAGGCTGCCGCCCCGCTCCAGCATCAGGGGACGATAGCCGTTTTCCGCCAGCGTCAGAGCGGCGAAAAGCCCCGCCGGCCCACAGCCGGCCACAATCGGCCTGTGTTCCAGCCTCCGTTCCCCTGTGGGACGAGGCGCCGCCGGAGGGGCCTTGGGGCGGATATTGGGATCCTGGCAATGTTGCAAGACGCGGCTCTCCAGCTGCGGCTCTCCCTCCAGCAAGACGGAGAACACCTGAGTCAATTTCCCATGGCGTAGGTCAAAGGAACGCTTATAAATCCGGGCGGCGGCTTGTCCCGCCTCCAGCCCGCAGCGGCGGAGAGCCTCTTTCAGCGCAGACGCATCCGCCTGCTCATAGGGCAGGCGGATGCCGGAAATTACAATACTCATGGGGCAGGCGGCGCCTCCGTTCCGTCGGGCTCGCTGGGCTCGTTCGTCTCCTCTGGCTCCGCCGCTTCCACTGTCACCTGATAGCGGCCGATGATCGTCACATTTTTATCGGAGCAGGAGACGGAGGCTGTGACAGAGCTCTGCCCGTCGCCCAGCCCTTGAGAATCAAAGGAGACGGTAAAGTCCTGGGCGTCCAGCTCGGCCACGGCCTGTTCCGTGCCCACGACCCGCACGTCCAGCGCCTCTGTGACATAGGCGAAGCCCGGCTGGCCTGTAAACTGGGAAGAATCCACCCGAATAGTCTTATCCCCCAAGCGGCTCAAGTCAAACCGGATCACCGCTTCTGAAGGGGCGCTGTCCGAGGTCAAGCCGTTGGGCAAAATCAGAGGCATGACGGCCTGATCCGTCCCCTGTTCCAGCAGCGCCGCCAGGTTGACGCTGCCCAGCTCGATGCTGTTCACCGCGGCCAAGGCGTCAGAATCCCCCTTGATTTCCACGCTGGAGGGCTCGATCACGTAGCTGACCAACCCCTCCGGCAGTCCTTCGGGCAAAATCAGATCCAATACCAGCGGCGCGGAACCGGCTTTATAGACCGGCGTAGTCACGTCCACCGCCGGGTCTTCCGAAGTGATCCGGCTGGTGTCCGCCGGCTGGTCCTCCGCCGTCATCAGCGTATAAGCGGCCCGCTGGGTAGCGGTCTGGCGCAGCTCGGAAACGTCCACTTCCACATAGGCGTATTCGATTTTGGCCAGATCAGCCTCCGGCCCTTGGATTTCCACAGCCGTGGGACTGACTAAGCAGTCGCCGGCCAAAGAATAGCCCTCCGGCGGCTGACCTATAACTTTCAGACGCACAGGCACGCTTTTATTCGTCATCCGGTCGATTTTCAGCGTAATCAGCCGCGGGTTTTTATCGGATATCCGAGCGCCCTCGGTGTTGGCGCTGACGGTATATTGCAGATTGTATTCCCCCGGAGAGGGGATGTTGGACACGTCCACTGTGGCCAGAAATTTGTCTTGGCGCACGTTGAGCAGGGCGTCCCGCTTGCCCACCACCGTCACATTCACCTTGGTGTCCGCGCCTTCGATGACTGTCATGCCGTTGTCCCGCAGCACGTCCAGCCCCTGAATCTGCACGCCGATATTTTTATAGGCTTGTTCCACATCCTCATTTCTGCTTTCCACCACATAGAGCCACAGCGTCATGGCCGCCATCAGCGAAAGCAGACGGGTCAGGATATCATGTTTGCGCATCCATTCCATCATTTTTTCTTCCCCCTGAGCTTGGCGAACAGTCCGCCGGAAGGCTCTTTCTCTTCGGCGGGCATCAAGCCGTTGACCAGCAGCCGTTCCAGCGTCTCCGTGGCCAGATGGCGCTTGAGCATTCCGCCTTCGGCCATGGAGATGGACCCGGTTTCCTCGGAAACCACCACGCACAGCGCGTCGGAATTTTCGCTCATGCCCACGGCGGCCCGGTGCCGGGTGCCCAGCTCTTTGCTGATATTCAGGTTGGCGGAAAGGGGCAGCAGGCAGCCCGCCGCCTTGACCCGCCCTTGGCTGATAACGACGGCGCCGTCGTGCAGGGGCGCTTTGTTGAAGAAGATGTTTTTCAGCAGCTCGGGGTTGACTTCCGCGTCGATGGTAGAGCCGGTTTTCACAATGTGATCCAGGTTTTCGCCCCGCTCAAAGACGATCAGCGCCCCGGTCTTGGACCAGGCCATGGACCCCACGGCTTCCACCGTGCGGACGATGGACATTTGGAGAGTTTGAGCGTCTCCCAAGGCCCCCCGGCGCAAAAAGGGCAGCTTGCTCCGCCCGAACTGCTCCAGCATCTTGCGCAGCTCGGGCTGAAAGATAATCACAAAGGCGATGGGGCCCACCCGCATCACCTGGTCCAGCAGGAACCAGATGGTCTGCAATTTCATCCAGGAAGCGGCCTGAACGGCCAGCAGCAACAGGATAATGCCCTTGGCCAGCCTCTCGGCGTTGGTATGGCGTATCACCTTGAGCAGCTTATAAATGACGACGGCCACAATGAGCATATCCGCCAAATCGGGAATGGTCAACAGCCTGATAAAGTGGCCCAGCTTATCGACAAAATCCATGGAAACACCTATTTCAACGTATAAATTTACTTATTATACTATCAACAAGCGGCTTCCATTTCAATACGAAAAGATGAAAAAAACGAAAGTTCTCATTTTTTTAACATTTCCTTAATAATTTCCGCCGTCTCCTCTGCTTCCTCCCGGGTGTTGAAGCAGGAGAAGCTGAGGCGCAGAGCGCCGTCCGGCAAAGTGCCGGCGCTGCGGTGGGCCAGCGGCGAACAATGGAGACCGGCCCGGGTACAGATATCCCGGTCGGCCAGCCGCCGGGCCGCCTCCTCCGAGGGCAGCGGGCAGGTCAGAGCCAGGACGCCGGTTTGGCATTGGGGGCAATAATAGCAGCACAGGCCCTGGAAGCCCTCCAGGCCCTGGACCAGGGTTTCCATCATCGCCCGCTGATGGGCCAAAATCTGATCCATCCCCCGCCTTTTCACATAGAGAATCCCCGCCTGCAATCCGGCGGCGCCGGGCACGTTCATGGTGCCGCTTTCAAAGATGTCCGGCAGGAAATCCGGCTGGCTGGTTTCCAGAGAATTGCTGCCCGTTCCCCCTTCCATCAGGCTGCGCAGCGGCCCGTCGCCGCAGCAGAGCAGCAGGCCGGTTCCCTGGGGGCCGTAAAGCCCCTTATGGCCGGGCATACAGATGAAAATGGCGCTGGGGTAATCCGAAGCCCGAATCGGCAGAGTCCCCGCCGATTGGGAGGCGTCGACGATCAGCGGCAGACCCTTCTGCCGGCACAGCCGGTCGATTTCTCCCAGAGGCGCGATAAAGCCGAACACATTGGAAACATGGTTGACAATCACGCATTGGGTGTCCGGCTGAAGGGCCGCTTCGATCTGGTCTATCATATCCTGTTGGTCGAACAAGCGGGAATAGGCCGGGGTATAGGAGACGCCCTGGCTTTTCATGGCCTCCAAGGGCCGAGCCACGCTGTTGTGCTCATAGCCGGAAATCACCGCGTGGCCCCCCTGGGCCATGGCGTTTTTGACGGCGATATTCAGTCCGTGGGTGGCGTTTTGAGTCAACACTACCCGTTCGGGCTGGTCCAAGCCAAAAAAGTCCGCCGCCGTCTCCCGGCAGGCAAACACAGCCTGGGCCGCCGCCATAGCGGGCCTGTGGCCGCCGCGTCCTGGGTTGGCGCAGGTCTCCAGGGCGGCGGCCACGGCGGTTTTCACCTGTTGGGGTTTGACCAGCGTGGTGGCCGCATTGTCCAAATAGATCATGGTTCTCTCCTTTCCTCCCGTCTCAGCGGTATTCCGCAAAATTGCCCGATCGATCCGTCACATAGACCTTTCCATAGGGAATGCGGCTGTCGTCCAGCGCCGCCAAAGAGCGCTGCAAAAGCTCGGGCCGCACCTTCAGCGCGTAACTGCACGAGCCGCCGCCCAGGGCGGCCTGACTGCGGATCATATAACTGGAAATCCCCTTCTGGGATAGAACTCGACCGCCTCGCTGGGCATAGGTGACAGATTTGAAAAGAATTAAACTGGGGTTGTTCATCAGCAATCCACCTCTCTCCCTCCATCATACGGCGGCGCCGGCAAAGTGTTCCCCCTCTGCGGTGAAAAAAGAAAAAACGCCCTTCCAAATCAAAAGAAGGGCGCTTCCCAGAATCCAAAGGTCCGCAAATCCAAAATTCCAGATTCCCTTTCTTGCGCTCGCGGGAAAATTCTTATATAATGTATAATGAAAATGTATATCTTGATCGATATCTCAATTTCGGCGAAAGGGGGCGGTTGGGTGAATGTTAGAAAAATAAAGGGCTTTCTGCTGCGGCTGGCGGCGCTTTTGCCCGGGCTGGCGCTGCTTTTGTTTTGCCTTCCCCCCTCTTCCGCCGCGCCGGATGTGATTTTCACCGCCGTCAACGACACCTTTCTCCGGGGCCTTTCCCCTTCTTCCATGCCCACTGTGGTCGGCGGCCAGGCCTATGTGCCCTATACCACCTTCACCGCCGCCCCCAATCCCGGGCTCATCGGCAAATACGACGGGGTGAACAACCAGCTGGTGCTCTACAACATCAACCGAATTCTGACGTTTGACATGGCCAACGCCATCACCCGCGACGAACAGGGGACGGTCTATTCCGCCGGCGCCATCCGGCGCAACGGAACCTATTATGTGCCCGCCCGGGTGGTGTGCGAGGCGTTCGGCTTCCGCTATTCCTTCATTCCCGGCAACCTGCTGGGCCCCATCGTCCGCATCAACACCGACGGCAGCGGCCTTTCCGACGATTATCTGGTCAGCCGGGGCTTTTCCGTCATGCGAACGATTTACGACCAATACCAGCGGGATTACGGCGCGCCGGCAGAGGAACCGGAGCCCTCCGACTCAGATCCTCAGCCCGATCCGCCGGAAACCCCGCCGGAACAGCCGGACCCAGACGACGGGCTGGCGGGCAAAGTGGTTTACCTGGCTATTGTGGGCGACGTCAACGAACACACCGCCCGAATTTTGGATATTTTGGACGCCAACCGATACCCGGCGGCCTTTTTCGTCACCCCTCGGGCCCAGGGGGAAAACGCCGACTATCTGCTGCGGGCGGCCGCCTCCGGCCACGTCGTCGGCGTCAACCTCTATGGCGAGGGCTCTTCCTTTGACTCCGCAGAGCAGCTGCTGGCCCAGGCTCAGGACGTCCAGCAGGTGATCCAGGCCGTGACCCGGACCCGAGCCCGGGCTCTAATGGTCCCCGGCGGCAGCGCCTCCCTGACCCAAGAGCAGCGGGACGCCCTAATTCAAGCCGGCTATCGCCTGTGGGACGGCAGCGGCCAGACCGACCTATGGGCGCCAGCCAACGATATCTATTCCGCCAGCTTATCCCAGCTGCGCCGGGCGCCGGGCAACGCTGTGATCTGCTTGGGCAACAACCCGGCCGGCGCCCAGGCCCTGTCTTCTCTGGCCTCTTTTTTCCGCGCCCATGATATCGAGGTTCGACTTCTTTCTGAAACCGCCACTCCCGTCAACCAAATCCAAGAAATGCGTTAGACGGGCGGCTTTCATCTTGCGGATTGATCCGCCGGCGCCGCGATTACCGGCGCAGCCCCTTGGGCAGGCGGTTGTTGGCTGCGCCGCCGGAGATTTTGCACCAGCCCAGGGCGAATCCGCCGGCTTTGACCAAGGCCCAGCCCTTCTGGCCCGCCGGCGCGGCAATTTGCTCTCCCAACAGGTAAGCCGACGTTCGGGGATCCTCCGCTTCCAGCTCTATGGACTGAACAGCCGACTCCGGCGGGAGCGCCAAGGCCAGGGCGTGGGCGGGCTCCAGCCTGTTCTTTTTCAGCTGACCCAGCTCCAGGCCGGGGCGCAATACCCGCAGCCCCGCCAGGGGCGGGCAGTCCCCCGGCGCCCGGTAAAGCCTGTCGCCAAAGGCCAGCAGCCTCCCCTCCGCCTCCCAGCCGGGCAAATACGCCGCCGCGAAATCCAACCATTCTGGGGGCGGCGGAGCAAAAGCAGGCCCGCCCAAATCCGCCCTTTGGCCTTGTCCCGGCTTGCGCAGCAGGGCGATGAAATGGCCCTCCCCTTTCAGCCGATGGGGCCAAAGCCGGGCGGTTTTGGCCAGAGCCGGTTCCCCGCTTTGGCTCCATTGGGGCCGTCCCCCCTCAAACAGGGGGCAATACCGCGCTTCCTCCAACGCAAAACCGTGCCGGGCGGCCAGCCGTTCCACAGTCCCCTCGTCCTCCTCCGGGGCGAAGGTGCAGGTGGAATAGATCAACAGCCCCCCGGGCCGCAGCGTCTGAACGGCCTGGTCCAAGATGTCGTCCTGCCGCCGGGCGCACAGGCGAATGTTATCCAGGCTCCAATCCTGCCGGGCGGCCAGACTTTTGCGGAACATTCCCTCGCCGCTGCAAGGGGCGTCCACGACGACTTTGTCAAAAAAGCCGGGCAGTTTCCGGGCCAGGTTTTCCGGGCTTTCGCAGGTCGCGACAGCGTTGGCAATTCCCATCCGCTCGATATTCTGAGAGAGGATTTGAGCCCGTTTGGGGTGGATCTCGTTGCAGACCAGCAGCCCTTTGCCCTGCGTTTGCCCGGCTATCTGAGTGGATTTCCCCCCTGGGGCGGCGCACAAATCCAAAATCCGCTCCCCCGGCTGGGCGTCGGCCAGCCGGCCCGCCGCCATGGCGCTGGGTTCCTGGATATAATAGACCCCGGCGTCGTGCCAGGGATGCAGACCGGGCCTGTCCTCTGGGCCATAGTAAAAGCCCTCCGGCGCCCAAGGCACGGGTTCCAGGGCAAAGGGCGCCTGGCGGACGAACTCCTCTGGGGCGATTTTCAGCGGGTTGACCCTCAGGGCCTGCCGCCGTTCCCCCTCCCCCTGATATTGGGCCAGCAATTCCTCCGCTTCCGGGCCCATCAGCTCCTTCATTCGCTGGGCAAAGCCCTGAGGCAGCTTCATGGCGTTTTCCTCCTTTTCTTGTTCCGTTTTCATCAGCTCGACAAGCCGAGCGCCCCGCCGTTTGGGCGGGGCGCTTGTATATTCCGGCGTTTTACCGCCGCAGAGCTTTTTTCAGCGGTTTGCAGACAGCCGCGGCCACCAAGGCGGCGACCGCCATTTCCAGCAGGCAGTTGACGCCGATCAGCGCGGCGACGACGTCCTTCAGCGGCAAAGCCTGAAACAGCAGGGACAGCAGCCCCAGCACTGTCATCGAGTGAAGAAAGGTAGCGGCCACGGCGCTGACGCCCATCGAAGCGACGTCGCTTTTCACCCTGCGGCTCAGCAGCAGATACAGCCCGCCGGCGGCGACTCCCAACAGCACCCGCGGCAGAATGCACATGACCACAGAGGCCAAGGGGCTGCCGCTGAGGAAGGGCGAAAAGGCCATATCCGCTGGGCTGGCCGCCGCGGTGGAGGCCTTGATCATGCTGAACAGGCCGAAGAACAGGCCTAAGACGCCCCCTGCCGAAGGGCCCATTAAAATGGCGCCCACAATCACCGGAATGTGCAGCAGGGTGATGGAGATGGGCGGAATCATGATGAAGCCCAGGGATGTGAAGGTGAGGACGGCTTCCAAAGCGATGAGAATCGCCAGCTGAACCATCCTGCGGGTTTGCGCGCTGGATTTTTCCATGTTTGTTTCCTCCTTGCTGCCGCTCCGCCTTTCGCGGATGCGGCGCAGTCTTTTTTATTCGCAACGCCTGTTTTTCAGGCGCGGCGTTCGGTTTTGATCCGCCCTCCCGGCGGAATCCCCCTATCGGCCCAAAGCGGCGGGGCTCCATGTAGTTTTCATTTGGAATTGGCTCAGATCGTCCTCTTGTTCAAAGAGGCTTCGCTTCCCGGAGGTTGCGCAGATAGATCAGCCGCAGGCCCTCCATAATCAAGTCTTCTTCTATCGCAAAGGAACGGCGGCAATGGGGCGCCACGATGCGGGCGAAAGCGCCGGTGGCGATCAGCCGGACCGGCTGGCCCAGCTCCTCTTCCATCCGGCCGACCAAGCCGTCTGCGGCGCAGGCCGCGCCATAGATCAGGCCGCTGGTCATGCTGTCCACCGTGTTTTGGCCGACGACGGCTTTGGGCGGCCGTTCCAAATCAATCTGGGGCAGCTGAGCCGTATGGGCGGCCAGCGCCGCCAGCGAGATTTTCAGACCAGGCATAATCGCGCCGCCGCGCAGACGGCCTTCTTGATCCAGAAGCGTCAGGGTGGTGGCCGTGCCAAAGCTAGCTATCGCCAGCGGCGGGTCATAGCGGTCCAGCGCCGCCGCCGCGCAGACGGCCAGATCCGCCCCCAGCTGGGCCGGGTCGTTGATGCGGATTTGCAGGCCGGTCTTGAGCCCCGGTCCCACGACCATCAGCCGGGCCCGGGTCAGCCGGGCCACGGCCTGCCGCATCACGCCGGTGAGGGGCGGCGTCACAGAGCAGAGAATCGCCCCGTCTATTTTTTGAGGATCGCAGCCGAAAAGGGCCAGGGCGGACTGGATTTTCACCGCGTATTCGTCCGGCAAAATCTGAGCGTCCACCCGCATACTGGTTTTCATGGCCAGCCTTTCTCCGTCAAATACCCCAATGCGGATATTGCTGCTGCCCACGGCAATGGCCAAAAGCATCGTCTTCCCTCTCCCCGCTTGCCGCAAACTCAATCTTGAGCCGCCGCTTTTGCTTTCGCGATTATCATAAACCAATCCGCCCCAAAAGGCAAGCTAAAAATTCATCCCGTTTGACTTGCAAAAAAGGCGCCCAACGGCGTCTTTTTGCGCTTTCATTTTTATTCCGCTTCGAGCGCACCCGTCGGTCAGGCCCTTTTCATGGTGTTCCTTTTGCTGTTTCGGTCTTTGATCCGCTCCCGCCCCCTTGCAGGGAACGCCGCTTTTTTCCAGCTTGATAGCCTGAGCGGCTTCAAAATATCCATAATGATTGATAACCGGTTCTCAGGCCCTTTCTTTCGGGAATCTTCCAGTTCTCTGGACAGAAGCTCCACTGCAAAATCCGCATAAGCCGCAGGCAAGCGGCTCATATCTGATATACCTGCGCCATAGCAGAAATCCAGGCGGCGAGCAATAGGTTTTGCCCGAGCGGCTATTTTGTCCGCCCCAATGGACAGGCGCGACGGACGACGCCTCTTCAAAAGGCTCAATCTGCAAAATGAAAAACGGCATAACCCGCAGGCTACGCCGTTTTTCAAAAACGCTTTGAACGATACTGCTTTATGGATTTACAGCTTCAGCAGCGCGAATTTCACCTCGGAAGCCGCGCCGCCAAAGGCTTTGGTTGCGTCCGTCGGGTCGCACAGCTTGACGACGAAGCAGCCCCGCTGCTCTCCCTCCAGCTTTTTGAAGCGCATACTGTCTAAGACAAAAGCTCTGCGCTGGCCTTTGGGCGCCGCGGCGTGCAGCGGGCCTGCGGCCCGGCGCAGCCCGTCTCCCGCCTCCACCAAAATCCCGCAGTCCGCGCTCCCTTGGTTATCCACCAGCAGGGCGGTGCGTTCGTCCATCCCCGCTTCCGCCGCCAACGCGGTCTCTCCCGGCGTATAGACAATCTCAGGCGAAATATCGTCCCTTTTACAAAACGTCGCTTGAATTTTCGTCATAAAAAATCTCTCCCTCCGCTCAAATTAAAAAACTTTCCTTCGGCTAAATTGCGCCTGTCCTCTCGCTTATCTATAAGCGGCTCTCTCCCTTGATAGACGCCTCAAAAAGAATCAAAACATTCTTTTAGCCGTTTGAAATGATTCCCGGAAATCGCTGCGCCGCACTGGCGGCGTCCCATCTTTGATGGGGCCCTGTCGCGCGCCGGCGGCCTTTCCGCTCTTAAATCTTTGTTTCCGGCCCATAGCCGCATTTGATCACCGCCAGTTCCTCCGGGCGCATTCCCCAAAAAAACTTCGTTTTTTCGGGGGCCCCTTTTCTTAGATAGATTTCCGGGAAATCAATTCCCGGAAATCGCTGCGCCGCACTGGCGGCGTCCCATCTTTGATGGGGCCCTGTCGCGCGCCGGCGGCCTTTCCGCTCTTAAATCTTTGTTTCCGGCCCATAGCCGCATTTGATCACCGCCAGTTCCTCCGGGCGCACGACTTTGGCGCCGTAGACGTGCAAGCCCTTCAAAGCGTCCTCGAAGCTGTCTTCGGGCCGGTAGGCCTCCACCTGGCTCATGTTTTCCACATAGGCGACGGCTCGTTTGGTCCGCAGCAGGCAGCAGTCCTTGCCGTCCTCTTTGGCCAGGTTGTTGGTCATATAGACGTGAATATTCAGCCACTTGCCCACTCGGCCCACGAAGCCGTTTTTCATGGTATCCTCGTTGGGAGTTCCATAGAGGATGTCGGCCAGCATCATCTTTTCCAGAAAATCTGGCGAAACCTCCAGGCTCAGCGCGGCGTTTTTGGGCACGTTATGGCGATAGAGGGCCTTGACTGCCGACGCGATGGTGCTCAGCACATTGCCGCTGGTCAGGCTGTCCTGGGTCACGACGCTGCCGGCCTCCTGATAGAAGCCGTAGATATAGGTATCCGCCGCCTCGGCCAGAGCCAAATTGGCCTCCTCTCGCAGAGCGGCCATCAAGTCTCCTTGAGCCTGGCGCTTGTCGATGTCGTCCACGCCGAAATTGAAATATTTCTGCTGATCGATTTTGATCAGGGTGGATTGGTCCTCCCAGCGGTCCCGGGTCAAGGGCGCGCCCTTTTCGTAATCCCGGATCGCCACTTTGCCGACGCCGTTGATCTTGATTTCCTCGCCATACTTGGCGTCGCTGCGGTACCGGGCGTCGCTGAGCCGGGCGGCCACATTGTCGTTTTTCAGCGAGCGCAGCATCTGGGCGCTCCACACTGTGGGAATAAAATTCTTAAAACTCACGCTTTCCTCTCCTTTCCGCTCCAAGCGGCTACCAATGGCGCTGGGAACGTTCGATTTTTTTCAGGTTGGCCTCCACCTGCTGAGGCGTCATACGGCGCACCTCTTCCGGGCCGAAGAACTCCCCTTCCAGGTCGCTCCGCCCGTCTGCCGGCCCCATGGGCGGCGGCGTTTCCGGCCGCTGGGCCTGCCGGATGGCGGCGAAGGCCGTTACAGGGTCGATTCCCAGGCTGCGCATCTTTAAAAACACGTCTCCCAACTCCGGGATACTGTCCGGCGCTTGCTGGGGAAAGGCCCGGCGGATTTTATCCAGATCCTCCCGAAACACCCATTCCAGCTCTCGGGCCCGCAGACCCCGCAGCTCCTCCAGCAGCTGAGCGGATTCCATGGCCTGGGACGAAACCTGCCGCTCCATGTCCTCTCTGTTTTTTTCTTCCATTCTTTCCTCCTTCCCGGCGGACTGGCCGCCGTTTTTGTGGCTTTCTCAAGCCTGACGCTATCTTAGCTCTGCCGCCGCGTCATTTTCGTCATTGTTACAAGATTCAAATGGCGAAAATTTTGTCCTCTTGGCATTCGCCGTCAAAATGAAATTCCTCCCGCTCCTGGGCCGGCCTGGGCAAAGCGGCCGGACAAGGCCGGCCGGCGGCAAAGTATCGCAGGGCGTCTGGAGCGTGGGTGATTTCATGGGGCTGGTCCGCCGCGTCCCCTCCGCCTCCTGGCGCAAACCGAAGAGCCTCCATCGAACGGATCAGATTGGGGCAGCAGTCAAAAATTTTGAGCCAGGGGCGGCCCGGCCCGTCGGATTCCGGTCGGAGTCTCAGCCATTCCTTTAGGTCCAGCCAGCCCGGCGTTCGACGGTTTTCCGCCTTTTCCAGCCAAAGTCCCTTTTGGGCGAAAATTTCCGCCGCGCTGCGGCCGGTGTCCTGCCGCCTGTTCCAAAGATCCGGCGGCGCCAGCAGCCTTTCCGGCTGCTGGCCGCAGGCCAATATCCGCTCCGCCGCCTGGGATACGATGAGGCCGCTTTCATAGACCTCCTGATAAACCCAAGCCCGGCCCTCCTGATCCACCGCCACAAAGTACCCGGCCAGCATATCCAAGCCATAGTCCATGGCGAAATACCGCCGCCAATCCTCGGGAATCGCAAAGGGCTGGCAGACATGGGTCTCCCGCCGGAATTCAGGGAAAAACTGGCCCTGGAATTGATCCCATCGCCCTTCCAGCCAAGCTTCCCGCAGCCCCGAAGGCAGGTTTTGCAGCAGCTCCACATAACCTGGATCCCGTTCCATCAACACTCGGTTGTCGTAAACCTTGGCCGGAATAAACAGGTAGTCCGCCGGGTTTTCTCCGGCCCGGAAGTCCCTGTCCACAAAAAGCCGCTTGACCCATTGGTGTCCTGGACCTCCCGGATTGCAAGTCAAATACATCCGCTTGGGGTATCTGTTTGCTCCCCGGAGGCAGGCCGTCAGCGCCGAAAATTGGTATTCGGTGAATTGGGTGGCCTCGTCCAAAAAAATCGCGTCGTATTCCTGCCCCTGGTATTGCAAAACGTCCCCCTGATTGGCGCAGTATCCGAATTTCAGCCTGCTGCCGTTGACAAAAACCAGGCATTTCTCCCCTTCTCGATAGTCCGCCGCCTCTCCGGCCAACCGTCCCAGAGGAAGGATATGGTTTTCGCGCAATTCAGGGTAGCTGCGCCGCAGCAGCAAAATCCGAATCCCCGGATACCGCAGGGCCAGCAACAGCGCTTTCTGCCGTGCGGCCCAGCTTTTCCCTCCCCCTCGAGCGCCTCCATAAGCGGTGAACCGAGCTCGAGAGCGCAAAAACTCCCTCTGCTTTGGCGAAGGCTGTTCCAACCGAAGTTTCAAATCTCTCCTCCTTCCGCCCCAGCGCCGTCTTTGATTTTGCAGGGGCCCTCATTTTCTTTTCTCCATCCGCCAGGATGAAAAAAGCCGGCGCAGGCCGGCTTTTTTATCCCCTTCCGCATATATTGCAAAGGGGGCGGCGTCTTCCGTCCACTTTTTTCGGGATAAGGGGGCGTCTGCTCTTGCCGCCGTTTTTACAATCTTTTTTCTCCCTTCCGCCTCAGCTGATGACGGCGCTGGGAACCGTGCTGGGCTTTGCGGTGCTGGGAGATCTGGATGGAGATCAGCAGAACGCCTTAGGAAATTTCTTAATGTTGATCGCCCAGATTATGGAGACCAACGCCGCCCAGCTCCAACTGCTGGAGGACCAGCAATCTGCCCGGCAAAACGCCCGGCAGCAAACTCAACTTCAACAGCAACTGGATGAAATCCGCCGGCAGTTGAGCCGGTTGGAGCAAGACGTCTATGGCCAAAGCCCGCCCCAGAATCCGGAATAATCGGGCCGGGACGTCATTGGGCGTCCTCTTCCAGCTCTTCCGGCAGCGCAACCTCCACCCGCAGATCCTGCGGAGGCGCCAGCGGCTTGCCGCTTCGGCCGTAAACCCGGTTGAGCACTTCTTTGGCGCAGTCGATTTTTTCCTTCAGGCTGCCTTCCTCCCCCTGGATGGTTTCCGCCAGCAGCCGGGCCGCCGCCGGGCTGGCTTTGGTCAAAATTTCCCGTGCCCGTTCTTGAGGCTCCTTGCGTTTTCTCGCCGTCGCCCTCACCTCCTTTCCCGCCTCCGGTTTTGTTGAAAATCGGTATGGGTTTTCAACGCGGGCAAAGCCCGCCAGCGCATACAATGCGCTGAGTTTTGACAATGCAATCTGCCCGCAAGGCTGTTTTACAGCCGCAGGGGCGCAACCGCGCCCCTGTGCTGAAAAGAATAGTTCATTCTTTTCAACTGCGGTGATTATAACGGCGGCGTTTCGTCATTTTAGTGCTGTTTTCCAAAACGAAAAAACGCCGGCTTTCCATGCCGGCGTTTCCTCTGCTTTCTGCGCTTGATTTTTCTTTGTTTCAGAATAGAATCCTCCCCTTCTGGGCAGGCTGATTCTATCGGCACCTTGTCTTTTCCTTCCCTTGGTTTTCAAAAAACCTCTTGTGCTTCCGCCGGGGAACCTGCTCGTCG
>CAJUIK010000028.1:0-18542 GCA_910585875.1 uncultured Eubacteriales bacterium
CATTGGGCGCATTGTCATTTTCCGGCGGCAGTATGCCCAAGATATGGGCTTTGTATTCCCCTCCATCCGGCTGCACGATTCCTCGGCCCTGGGCACCAACCAATATGTGATCCGGGTCAGGGGAGAGGAAGTGGCCCGAGGCGAGATTTTGGTGGATTATTACCTGGCCCTGGAGCCGTCGGCGCCTTTGGGCGAAATTGACGGCATCGAAACCATCGAGCCGGCCTATGGCATCCCCTCCCGGTGGATTTTGCCGGAGAACAAGGAGATGGCGGAGATTTACGGCTATAACGTCATCGACCCCATGACGGTCATGTTGACTCATTTGGCCGAGACGGTGAAAAAACACGCTTACGAACTGCTCAACCGGGCGGAGACCATCCAGCTGGTGGAAAACCTGAAGCACAGCGCTTCCGAACTGGTGGAAGAGGCGGTTCCCGCCATCGTATCCTACGCCACGCTGGAAAAAATCCTGCGCAGCCTTTTGCAGGAAGGGGTGCCCGTCAAAGACCTGGCTACCATCATAGAAACGGCGGCGGATTCCCTGAGCCAAGGCCAAAATGTGGATATGGCCATCGAGCAGGTCCGCGGCGCTCTGGGCCGCACGATTACCCGCCGTTTCTGCGAGGACGGCCAGCTGCGGGTCGTCACGCTGGACGCGGAGATGGAAAAGGCCATTATTTCCTCTTTGACGCGCAACGAGCAGGGCGTCTATCTGGCTATGGGCCCCGATTTGATGCAGCAGATTATCGCCCAGCTTTCCGAGCACTTGAAAAAATTCAGCGATTTGTCTCAGACGCCGGTGATCTTGGTCAGCCAGGTGATCCGCGGTTATTTCAGCAAGATGATTACCCAGTTTTTCCCCAACGTGTATGTGCTGTCATTTAATGAAATCGCCAGCAACGTGCAGATACAGGCCCTGGGCAATATTACGGCGGAAGCCCCGGCCCGGGCAGAACGAAGGGCGGTGGGCGTATGAACGGCGCAATGATGGAAGCCCGGGAAAGCGGCCCCCGGACCCCCCAGGAACTCGAGAGCATGACCGCCGCCGAGCTGTTGGCGGAATATAAGCGCACAGGGGACGAAAGCCTTCGATGGCCGCTGGTCCTGCGGTATGAGGGGCTGGTGAAAAACGCCGCCCTGCAGCTGCGGGGGGTGTACAGCAGTTTCGCCCAGGTGGACGACATCGTCAGCGAAGGGCTGTTGACGCTGTTGAGCGCCGTGGATAAATTCGACCCAGAAAAGGGCATCAAATTTGAAACCTATGTGTCCAAGCGCATTCGGGGCATGGTGGTGGACTTGGCCCGCAAGCAGGATTGGCTGCCCCGGAATATCCGCCAGCGGGCCAAGGAAATCGATATGGCGGTTTCCGAGCTGTCCAACGAGTTGGGCCGGTATCCCACGGAAGAAGAGGTGGCCCGGCGGCTGGGAGTGCCGGTGGAAAAGTATCAGAAGGACGCGGCGCGGGCGGCGCTGAACCACACTCTGTCGCTGGACGCGCTGATGGATTCCCGGGATATTGAAAGCCACCGTTTTGAAGCGCCTTCGGAAGACCTGCAAAGTCAGCCGGAGGCGGCTCTTCAGGATAGGGAAATGCAGCAGACCTTGGCGGAGGGCGTCCGCTTGCTCCAGCAAAATGAGCAGATTGTCCTCTCCCTTTACTATGAAAAAAACCTGCACATGAAAGAGATCGCCCAGGTGATGAAGGTCAGCGAACCCCGGATTTCCCAGATCCACGCCAGGGCAATTCAGAAGCTCCGGGATTATATGGAGACATATATCAGCGGAGAACCCGCCAAACCCTTGAAAAAAAGGAAGAAGGGATGATACAATGTTTAAGGGGTTTTATAACTTGACGTCTGGTATGCTCACCCAGCAGCGGAACCTGAACGTGGTGGGCGACAACCTGGTCAATGTGTCGACGGCCGGATATAAAGAGAGCCGGTATACTTCTACCACCTTTGACGACGTGATGTACAGCCGGGTGGGCAATAAAACCAAGGTTTATCAGGATGTGGGCCGGCAGAGCTATATCCGGGCCAACAGCGAGATTACGGTGAACCATGAACAAGGGACGCCCGAGCCCACCGATATCCCTCTGGATTTCGCCATCTATGGAGAAGGGTTTTTCGCCGTCCAGGGCGAGGACGGCCAGATTGCCTATACCAGGGCGGGCAGTTTTTCACTGGACGAGGAGGGCTATCTGTGTTTCCCCGGCCAGGGCTATGTGCTGGGGCCGGACAACGAAACCATCCAGCTTTCCACCGATAAGATCGAAGCAGACGCCAGCGGCCGGATTTTTGACGAAAACGGCGGATATTTGGGGCAGATCGGCGTCTTTGCTTTTGAGGATACCGACCAGCTGGAAAGCAACGCCCAAGGTTTTTTTACCGGCGCCGAGGGAACCCCTGTGGAAAACCCTATGGTTTATTGGAAGTACCTGGAGCGTTCCAATGTGGACATGATCCGGCAGATGACGGAGATGCTCACCTGCCAGCGGGCGCTGCAAAGCGCCGCGCAGGCCAGCAAGATGTATGATCAGCTGATGACAAAGGCCGCCAACGATATCGGCCGGCTCTAAAAGGACGGTGACAAACGATGAATCAATCCTTCTATATCGGCGCCGTAGGCGCCCACCAGCAGCTGCGGCGGCTCAATATCCATGGCAACAACATCGCCAACGTCAATACCTTCGGCTTCAAAGCGGAAAAATCCCGCTTTCAGGCGCTGATGTATCAAAATTGGCAGGGCGTGGAGGAAGAGCTGCCTATGGGCGTGGGAACCAGCCTGCTGATGACTTCCACCGATTATTCTACCGGCCGGGTGGCCGACACTGGCCGGCCCTTGGACTATATGATCGAGGGGGACGGCTTTTTCGCCTTGGCCGACTTGGCCACGGGCGAAGTGACCTTTACCCGCAACGGCGCCTTTTACATGGCGGAATACCTGCGGCCCACCGGCATGGCCGACCCAGATACAGGCGAAGCTGTGACGGAAAAGGTGTTTTGCCTTTCCGACGGCGAGGGCCGCTTTGTGCTCAGCCAGGAAGGGGGCCTTATCGAGGTGACGGATTATCAGATTGAGCAGCCCATCGGCGTGTTTGATTACAGCAACTACGATGGGATGCTTCAGCTGAACGACACCCGTTACCTGCCGGCGGATAAAAACGGCGACTTGTGGCTGGGCACAGGAAAGCTGCGTCAGGGCGTGCTGGAGCAATCCAACGCCGATCTGGCGGAAGAACTGACCAAGGTGATCGAATCCCAGCGGGCCTATGGCCTGGCGCTGAAGATGGTGCAGACCTCCGACGAGATTGAGACGACCATCAATAACCTGCGCGGTTAACGGGGTGAAAAGATATGACAATTAAAAATTATGACGATCTGACCTCCCTGCAGCTGGATACGCTGCGGGAATTGGGCAGCATCGGCTCCGGCAATTCCGCCACCGCTTTGTCTCAGATGCTGGGCAGAGAGGTGCGCATCACCATGCCGGAAGTGCGTATTATGGGCTATAACGAAGCCATTGAATGGATCGGCGGGCCGGAGGAAATCACAGCCGGCGTGCTGGTGAAAATGGGCGGCCAGATGAACGGCATCATGCTGTCCGTGCAGCAGCTGGACTTTGTCAACCTGGTGCTGCACAGCATTTTGGGCCAGGAGGTAGAGGACTACAGCGGCCTGGCGGAGATGGAAAATTCCGCGCTGATCGAGGTGGGCAATATCATGATTTCCACCTTTATCAACGCGTTGAGCGGGCTGGCGGATATCAAAATCGAGCTGACTGTGCCTGCGTTTACAGTGGATATGCAAGGCGCTATTCTGGCAGTGCCTATGGCCGAATACGGCGGACAATCCGACTATATTATGACGATTGGAGGAAACTTTATCTGCGACAACCGGCAGATCCCCTGCCGGCTGCTTCTCTCGCCGGATATTCGGTCTTTGAACTTTTTATTAAGGAAGCTGGGCGTTAATGATGGCGAATAAGGTGACAATCGGTATCGCGGATATGAAAATGGCCAAAGGGGAAGGGATGTTGGTGACCTATGCGCTGGGCTCCTGCATCGGCATCTGCTTATATGACCCGGCTATTAAGCTGGGGGCCCTGGTGCATATCATGCTGCCTCTGAACTTGGAAACAGGGCGGAAAAACCCCATGAAATATGCCGATACCGGCATTCGCGAAACATTAAAACAAATGGAGGCCCACGGGGCCTCCCGATCCCGCATCACTGCCAAGATTGCCGGGGGCGCCAAGATGTTTGAAGACAGCGGCGGCTCTTTGGGCAATATTGGCCAGCGGAATATCGAGAGCGTTCATATGAATCTGAAAAAAGAGGGGATCCGCCTGCTGAAAGAAGACGTGGGCGGAACAACCGCCCGCACCCTGCTCTTCGACGTAGGCAGCGGTTTGGGCTGCATCCGCAGCTATGGGCGGCAGGAGTTGATTATATAATCCGCGGGAGACGCGCAATATTGAAGGGAGTGTCAAAAAATGTTGGAAGAAGACAAACGGGGTATCCTGCTGGAATCAGGCACCAATGAAATCGAAGTGATGGAATTTACAATCAATGACAACCTTTACGGCATCAATGTGGCCAAGGTAAAGGAGATTCTGATGCCCGCGCCGGTCAAGCATATGCCCCACTCCCATCCCGCCGTGGAAGGGATTTTCAGGCCCCGGGATATTGTGCTCACCGTTGTGGACCTGCCCCGCTATCTTTTGGGCGTAGAATGCGAAAAAAGGCCCAAGGATCTGTTTATCGTCACCAATTTTAATAAGATGAATATCGCCTTCCGGGTCCATACCGTGGTGGGAATCAGCCGGATTTCCTGGCAGGATATCCAGAAGCCGGATAAAACTGTGGCCGGCGGCGACGAAGGAGTGGCCACCGGCATCGCCCAATGCGGCGAAGACCTGGTGACGATATTGGATTTTGAAAAAATCGTGGCGGAGATCGCGCCGGAGACCACCATCCAGCTATCGGAAATCGACAGGCTGGGCCATCGGGAGCGGCGGGATTCCCCCATTATGGTGGCGGAGGATTCTGTGCTGCTCAGCCGGATGATTGTCGAGGCGCTGCATAAATCCGGTTACGCCAATGTGGAGATGTTCCCGGACGGGCGGGAGCTTTGGAAGAAGATCCAGACCTATCGAGACGAAAATTCCTTGCAGGAAAACGTGGCGTTGGTGATTACAGATATAGAAATGCCTCAGATGGACGGGCATCGCCTGACTAAACTCATCAAGGACGATGAAAAGCTGAAAAAAATCCCGGTCATCATCTTCTCTTCGCTGATTACCGAGGAGATGCGCCGCAAGGGCAAAGAACTGGGGGCGGACGAGCAGATGAGCAAGCCGGAAATCGGCCGGCTGGTGGAAGTGATCGATCACCTGCTGCTGCGCGTCAAAAAAGGATAACCCAGGGGTAGGAGACAGCTATGAACAACAAATACATTGTGCGGCAGCCAATTAAAGACGCTACGGGGCTGATCATCGGCCATGAGATTCTATATCACGGGGAAAACATGGCTTTCAGCAATGAAAACGTGTCCTCCAGCTCGGAATTTGCCGCCGCGGACACCATTTATTCGTTTCTGATGCAGAACTCCACAAAGGCGCTGAAGGGTACGCTGAACTTCATGACGTTTACCACCATGCTGCTGATGAAAAAGACGCCCAAACTCTTTGATAAAAACGAGCTGGTCATCCAAATCGACGACAGCGTGATTATCCACCCGCTCTCGATGCACTTTGTCAAACAATTTGCCAGGGAAGGGTATCAGATCGCAGTCAATGAATTTCAGTTTTCGCCTCGGTACCTGGAATTGATGGACGATATTGATTATATCAAAATCAACTGCAAAACCGTCACCGATGAAAATATGCACAACACTGTGGAAATCGCCCACAGCATGAACAAAAAGTGCATTGTGACAAATATCGACAGCGAAGAGCTTTATCAGAAAGCGGCGAGCTTGGGGGCGGACGCCATGCAGGGCCCCTATGTGGCGGCTCAGCTGACGACCAAGGCCCACAGCAGCGCCTATATCCAGAGCAACTTTTTCCGCCTGATGGTGGAAGTCACGCGGGACGAACCCAATGTAGAAGAGATCGAGCAGATGATCGGCATGGACGCCGGCCTGACGTTCGGCCTGCTGAAAATGGTCAACTCCGCTTATTTCGCCCTGCGCCATCGGGCCACCACCATCCGCCAGGCCATCATGACTCTGGGCCTGGGCCAGCTGAAGCAATGGATTTACCTGCTCAGCGCCAGCGCGGCGGACAGCAAAATCGACGCCAGTTCGGAGGAATTTTTGAAAAAATCCTTTATGCGGGCCAATTTTTGCAGCGAGCTGATGAACCACGCCAAAGATATGCCGATTTCCAAATCAGAGGCCTATCTGATGGGGATGTTCTCCACGCTGAATTATCTGATCGACGCGCCTCTGGAAGAGATTTTGTCGGAGGTTCCCGTGTCCGACGAGGTGAAAAACGCCTTGCTGAGCCACGAGGGCCGGTGCGGCAAGCTCTATGAGCTGGTGCTCAGCTATGAAGCGGCCAACTGGGAGAAAATCAACGCCCTGGTGGAAGAGCTGGGCATCCCCAGCAACCTGATCACCAGCGTCTATTTCATTTGCATGGACAATGTGAACACCTTATGGGAGCAGCTGACCAATCCCTACGCAGACCAGCTGCCGCCGGAAGAAGAAGGCGAAGAAACGCCGGTGTGATTGCAAAATAAAGAAGAACCCGGCGCGGGATCAAACCGCGCCGGGTTCTTTTGCTTTTGATTGGGCTGCTTCCGGGAAGTCTGCGTCTAAGATCAGCGATGGTGGTGGGGATGCTCTTTGACAATCCGGCAGGCGTTGAGTAGCTGGGCGATGATATCGCTTCCATATTTTCCTTCGTAGAACGTCAATTTGGGGATGACGTCGCCTTGGCGCATGACCACATATTTGGGGGGCAGATGGTTGAGGGCCAGGGCCTTGACGTCGGCCATGCACTGGTCGCATTCGCACAGGCCAAACATCTGGACGTACTTCAACGCCTTTTCCTCCACCAGCACCTGCATGACGTTGATGTATCCCTCGGCGGCCAAAGCCGACGGGTCAAACAGCGCGGGCTGCGCCGGTCCCTCTTGGGCGGGGGCCGCCTGCAGGACAGGAGCCGTCTCTTGAACGGGAGCTTCCTGCTGAACGGGGGCCGCCGGTTCGGCGGGCGCCGGCTGGGGCTCTGGCTGAGAAACGGGCGCGGGTTCCGGCGTGGGGTCGGGCTGAGGCGGCTCAGGCTGGGCAGGGTTCTCCGGCTGGGGTTCGGGCTGCTGGGCGTGAGGCGTCTCAATTTCCAGAGGGATTCTCTGTTCACTTTCCAATACGTCCTCCAGCGCGTCTTTGATCTGGGCGGAAACGGCGGCGTCCGGCGCCAGGGAGGAGATGATGGGAGGCAGGGGCTGGGAAGGCTGGTTTTCGACAGCTTCAGCCGTCTCTTCCTGGGAGGGATCCGGTTTTTTGCTCAGAAGATTCATCACCCGAGCGGTTTTGCTGGTCTTGGATTTATCGTTATCTCTTGCCATAGTACATTCTCCTTGTCACATTACAAGAGCCCGTCTGGGGCGTCATTTTTGTTCGGGCAGGGCGAAACGGGGGCCGGCCACCTGGGCCACCATCGCTTGCAGGTCCTGGGCGGGCTTGGATTTTGCCTGGAAGGTGAGCACGCTCTGGCCGTGGGCCGGCGCCATGGCCACGCCCACGCCCCGGCGGATTTTGGATTCAAAAACCTGGGTCCCCAGCTGGCTGGCCACCTCTTCCGCCAAATCCAAAATCTCCCGGGACAAAGTCAGCCGGGGGTTGAATTTATTGAGCAGGATGCCCAGCACCTTCAAATGGGGATTGAAGGAATCCCGCACGGTTTCGATGGTTTCCTGAAGCTGAGTGATGCCCACCAAGCTGAGCACCTCGGCCTCCATGGGCACGATCAGGCCGTCGGAAGCCACATAGGCGTTGACAGTCAGCACGTTTAGGGCGGGCGGGGTGTCGATGATGATGAAGTCATACTGGGAGCGGACGGCGGCCAGCTGCTGGTCCAATATGAATTCCCGCCGGGGCATTGTAAATTCTACCTCGGCGGCGGAGAGCATAATGTCGGAAGGCAGCACGTCTCCATACTCGGTGGAGGCAATAGCCTTTTCGATGGGGCAGGAGCCCCGGAGCACGTCGTAAACGGTGGCGCCGGAGCCGATATCCAGCCCCAAAGTGAAGCCCAGGTTGCCCTGGGGGTCCAGATCCACGCCCAGCACCCGGGCGCCCCGTTGATGGAGGCCGCAGACAAGGGCGGAGGCTGTGGTGGTCTTTCCGACGCCGCCTTTTTGGTTGGTTACAGTGATGATTTGCGTCAAGGAATCTTCCCTCCTTATTGATAAAAAGCCGGAGAAAACTCTTAAGTTTACTATACTACAGGTCGATAAAAAAATACAGAGGCAGAATCAAAAAAACACAAAGAAACGTCAAAATTTTTATCCGCGCCGGCGTCAGATCGGCGGGGAGCTTTGTCTTTGGGATAGAAAGGAGCGATTTTAATATGGCATCAATTACCAGCCTGAGCAACAGCAGCTCCGTCAGCAGCATTTATGGCAATCGGAACGTGCTCAGCGGCCTTGCGAGCGGCATGGACACCGAGTCCATGATCGAAAACGCGATCTCCGGCATCAAGCTGAGAATTACCAACCTGAAAAAGAAGCAGACCAAGGTGGAATGGCAGCAGGAAGCTTATCGCAGCATCATCGATAAGATGTATAATTTTAACAAGAAATATACGTCCTATGCTTCCAGCACCAACCTGATGAGCAACAGCTTTTTCAATAACGCGGTGAAAACCGTCACCCAGGGGGAAAACGCCGACAAGATTTCCGCCCGAGGCAAAACCAGCAGCGACGTAAAGATTCTGGGCGTCAAGCAGCTGGCCAAGGCGGCGGTCTATAACGTCAGCGGCATCGGCAGTTCCCTGGGCGGCGTTCAGGGCATCGAGGGCAAAGAGGTAGACCTGAGCGAGGTTCTGCCCCAGAGCAATGTAGCCGGCTCCTTGACCATCAGCTATGGCGGCTCCCGCTCTGTGGACTTGGATTTTGACGATCTGACCACCTACAAAGACGCCGACGAGCTGGCCGCCGGCATCCGGGAAAAGCTGGACGGCATTCAGATGACCACCAGCTCCGGCGAGCGGAAAAAAGCCAGCGAGATGATCGGCGTCGGCGTCAAAGACGGAGATGTCGTCTTTTATGACAAACAGTTGGCGGGCAACTCCGTCACCGTCTCCTCCGCCTCTGGTAAAATCAAGGATACGTTGGGGATCAACCCCAGCGATAAATCCAGCACCTTGAACGTCAAGGGCAAAGACTTGGTGGATGAAACCGCCACCGTGGGCGAATATATTTCCGGCAAGACCCTGAACGTCACGCTGGACGGCGTTTCTAAAAAAATCACCATGCCCGAATATGAAAAGGACATGAGCGCCGAGGATTATCTGAAGGGCCTCCAGAGCCAGATGGACAAAGCCTTTGGCGCCGGCAAAATCACCGTAGGAGGCGCCGGGGAAGACGGCAAATTCAAGCTGTCTCTGACAACCCAGAAGGGCTCCACACTGAATGTGACCGGCAAACCCCTGGAGGCCATGGGCCTTTCCAAGACGGGCGAGGCCAACTACCTGAACACCGGCAAAAAGCTGGGCGAGCTGCTGGGGGAGGGCTTCAAGTGGGATCCCAGCAACCGCATCGCCGCCGAAGGCGCCGTTCGGGAAGTCAAGGACGGCGACGGCAAGGTCGCCTATTATCTGGACGCCAAGGGCAACCGGGTGGACCGGGCCCGCTTGGCCGCCGAAGGCGAAGTCAAGGAAGTGTTGGACGACGAAGGGAAGTTCTCCCACTATGAGGACGCCGAGGGCAATCGGGTGGCCCGGAGCTACGACGACCCCGAAGGAATCTTCTATCAAGTTGACGAAAACGGCGACTTTAAGCTGGAAGAAGAGTATTATCAGGTAGACAACAACGGCGAATTCCTGTATGATTTTAAAGTCAACGACGTGTCCGTTGGCAAATTCAACAAGGACACTGCTTTGGAAACCGTGATGGTGGCGATGAACAGCAACGCCGAGGCAGGCGTCAACGTCAGTTACTCCAAGATCACCAATCAGTTCCAGTTCACCGCCAAGGAAACCGGCGCCGCCGGCCAGATCAAGTTCGACGGCTTGGCCAAGGACTTGTTTGGCGACGTTCAGGCCACAGGGGCTGATTTCAAACAGGGGCAAGACGCCATTGTTTCCATGAGCGTCAACGGCCAAGTCTTCGACGGCGCCAGCCGCAGCGGCAACACCTTTGAAATTGACGGCCTGACTGTCACGCTGAACGAGGCGTTTGGCGAGTATAAAGAGGGCTCCAACGAATTGGCCGATATCAGCGCGGCTGAAAAGGACGCCGTCACCTTCCATTCCTCCTCCGACGCGGACAAAATCGTGGACGCGGTGAAAGCGATGATCGAGGATTACAACGCCATGGTCGCTGAGGTGAAAAACGCCTATTCCACCATGCCGGCCACCAAGAACGGCTCTGTCACCGGCTCTCGCTATGAACCGCTGAGCGACGAGGACAAGGCCAGTATGTCGGAAAGCGCTGTGGAGGCCTGGGAGGAGAAGGCCAAGCAGGGCATCCTGTTCGGCGACAGCGACCTTTCCGGCCTGTACAGCAAGCTGCGGGCCGCCGTCACACCCGGCGGCACAGACGGGCAGATTCTGCGGGAGATCGGCATTTCCACCACATATACCGACGGGCTGACGACCCTGACGCTGGACGAGAACAAGCTGCGCACCGCCCTAGAAAACGAGCCGGACAAGGTGCGGGACGCCTTTACCAAATCGAAAGAGGGCGGCGCCGCCAGCGACGGCCTGATGCAGTCCCTGCTCAACCCGCTGGAAACCTACGGCAAGACCACCGGCGATTACGGTATATTGGTCAACCGGGCGGGTTCCATTCGGGCGCCGGGTTCCATCTATCAAAACAGCCTGCAAACCCAGCTGAACAACTACGACAAGCAGATTCAGCGCTGGGAAACCAAGATGTCCGATCAGATCGACCGGTACACCACCAAGTTCGCGAAGCTGGAGCAGCTGATCGCTGAGATGAACTCTCAAAGCTCCTCTCTGATGGGCCTGATGGGCGGCAGCAGCGGTTATTAATACTTTCAAAGGAGTCAGATATGGATCAGAAGGGATTCCAGGAATATCGGGATCAAAAGGAGCAGACCATCAACGCCATGAGCCCGGGGGAGCTGCTGCTGCTGCTGTATGACGAGCTTGTCAAGCGGCTGATGCAGGCCGAGCTGGCTCTTGGCAAAGAAAATTACCCGTTGTTTGAGGCCTCGGTGGGCCGCAGCCTGGAGATCATCCGTTACCTGGACGATACGCTGGATCGGCAATATCCGATCAGCAGCAATCTGGCCAAATTGTACGAATTTTTCAGCTATGAGCTCCAGCGCGTCAAAGCGGGCCGCAACAAGACCGAGCTGGAACGAGTGAAAAAAATGGCCTCTGAACTGCGGGACACGTTCCGGGAAGCTCAGAAAAACGTGGAGGCCATGGAACGCAGCCCCGAACAGACCGGCGCCCCAGAAGCGGCGGGGGCTATGAAATAAGCGTATGGAAGAAAAGCATTTATTGGACGCCTTGGCCCAGGTCAAGCGCATGGGCGGCCTGCTCAACGAGACGCTGGATTTTTCTCGGCAGATGGCCGAGGCCATCGACCGCAACGACCAAGTGGCGGTGGAGATGCTTGTCAATATGCGGCAGGAGCCCATCGACAAGCTGGAAGCGGCGGAAGAGGCCCTTCAGGGGCAGGCGGAGGCGATGCCCACCCCGGAGGACGCGGCCCGGCTCAACGGCCTGCTGCGGGGCGCTGGGGAGCCGCCGCTGACGCCTTTTGAGCAGATGCTGACCGACCAGGCGGCCGCTAACCGCCGCCGTCTGCAGCAGATTCTGGAGCTGGATAAGCGGCTCAACCAGCGGATGGCGCGGGAAAAATCCGTCTATCAATAAAACGGCAAACGGCGAAGGGCTCAAAAAAAGAACATCGGCCTGGCAAAGCTGCCAGGCCGATGTTCCAGCGAATATTGATTGAACGCCAAGGCGGGGAAACGTTCAGTTTTGAGGGACGGAAACAGTCCAAAGCGGGCCGCCGCTGGCATGGTTGGAAGAAAGTTCGTCCAGGATCAGCTGGGGTTCCCATTCGCACAGGCTCCGTTCCGTGCTGTTGGGGTCCGCCACCAGCACCGTGCCGCTGAGGGTGACGCCCCGCAGCAGGATAAAATGGCCGTTGTTGGTGAAATGTCCCGGCCCCATCAGGGCCACTACCAGTTTGCCGGAGAGCAGAGCGTCCCTCAGGGTTTCCGGGGTGCGCTCCTCCAAGGGCGCGGCTTCCAGGCCGTAAGCGCGGGCGGTTCCCTCCACAATGGAGAGATAAGAGCCGCTTTTCGAGGCCCAGTATCCCTGTTCCGCAGCCCATTGGGCCATAAGCGCCGGATCTGTCTGGCAGTCGGTCATGCTGGCCACCGCCATTGCCATAGCGGTGGGGCCGCAGCCGTAGCCGCCGATGTGATCCCGGCCATAGGGCTGGCTGGCCCATGGCTCTTCGCTCTGGTTAAAGTACACCACGTCTGTCAGGCCGCCGGTGAGGATTTGCCGGCCGTCCTTTTCCATTATATCGGTGATAGCCGCGCTGCCTGGGGGAATCTCCGGCAGGGCGCTGAGCGGAACAGGGTCCGCAGCCGTCTGGCTGGCCAGTTCGATCGCGGCTTGCAGCTCCGCTAGGCGCCGCCGTTCTGCTCGGGCTTCGGCCCAGCGTTTGGCGGCCTGCACAGCATAATCCCGGCAGCTGCGCCAAGCCTGAGCCGCTTGAAGATAGACGCTGCGGCAGGCGTCGGCGGCGGACTCCAACCCCTGGCGGACGGGGGCGGTGATCTGCTGGTAATGGTCCGGGGCGAAGTAGCGGCAGAAAGCCAGCTCCGCCCCGCCGACGCACAGCAGCGCCAACAGCAGGACAAGGACGATATTTCTTGTCCGGCTGGATTTCTGTTTGGGTTCTTTCAACAATGGAACACCTCCGGTCCCAATCGAGTTTTTGACGATCGGGTTGTTGCCGCTTTGCGGCGTTCGCCCTTATTATAGCAGAATCATAAAAGTTTGCAATGGGGAGAAAAGGACCTTTTTCAATTCCACGCCCCACGGCCAGAGGAGACGGATATGCCCACGATTGTATTGGAAAACGTCACAAAATTTTATAAAGGGGACCGGAAGCGGGGAGGCAAGCGCCAGGAGATCGGCGTGCAGGACGTCAATTTGACCATCCGCCAGGGGGAGTTTGTTTTCGTCATCGGCAGCAGCGGGGCGGGCAAAAGCACCTTGCTCAGCCTGATTGCCGGCGTGGAAAAGCCCAGCCGAGGCAAGGTTTATATCGACGATAGGGATCTTTCCTGGATGATGAAGCTGAGCCGCAACAGGGCTTCGCTGTTGTTCGGGAAAGTGTGGCAGGAGCCTACGCTGCTGCGGAAGAAGACAGTGGAAGAAAATTTGGCTCTGGCCGTCAATATCCGGTCCTCGAAAATCGAGAGCGACAAAAACCTCCAGGCCAAGGTCCGCAAGGTATTGGGCCTGGTGGGAATGTCCGGGGTGGAAAAACGGTATCCGGTAGAGCTTTCCATTGGGGAATGCCGCCGGGTGGAGCTGGCCCGGGCTATGATCGGCAGCCCCCCCGTCCTGGTTTTGGACGAAATTACCGCCGATTTGGACGACGACAACATCTGGGATCTTTTCCATCTGCTGCACGAAATCAACAAGCAGGGAACGACGATCATCATGGTCACCCACGCCAGCCAATATGTGAATATCATGCGCCGCCGGGTGGTGACGCTGGTGGACGGCGGCATATTTGGCGATGTGAAAAAGGGAAGGTACGGGGACGTGGTAGAAAAGGCGGCGCCTCGTCTGCCCACCCGATTTAATATAAAATTACAATGAGACAGAAAAGTGTGAGGAGGAGTACGTCATGTTTAAAAACATGAAAGTAAAAAAGAGCCTGATTGTGGGGTTCGGCGTTACGATTTTGATCGCAACGGCGATCCTGGTTTTGGCGGTTTCGATGATAAGCTCTCAAAAAGGCGCTTATACCGATATTATCGACCACGAAATCAGAGCCAGCGAATTGATTACAGAATGCCGGATGTATGCCAACGTCGCCGCCCGCAATATGCGGGATATGACGCTGGATTCGGCTAACAGCTCTCAGAACCAGGACAGACAGGCTCGGATCGACGCGGCTCTGGAGAACCTGGACGCAGCTCTGGAAGAGCTGGACAAAGTATATCCGCTGAACGACGGCAAGGTGACAGAATACATCCAGTCTGTACATAATTGGGAAAATGAGCTGTCCGCCATCCAGCAGGCTCTGCGCGACAACAAGCCTGCGGAAGCGGTAGACCTGATTGTTGAAAGATGCTCCCCCACCCTGAATAATATGGTGTCTATGTCCGACGAGATTGCCTCCCATTTGGAAGATCAGAAAAACCAGACCATTGAGAAGCAGAAGAAGAGCACCACATATACCACCTTGGCCGTTATCGGCGTGATGATCCTCAACGTAGCTCTGACGCTGTATATCGCCACCAAGATTATCCGCAGCATTACCGAACCTGTGGAGCAGGCCCACAACGCGCTGAACGCTTTCAAGAACGGCAAGTTCGACGTTCCGGTCAATTATGTCGGCCATAACGAACTGGGCGAGATGTGCGACGCGCTGCGCACCAGCCAGCAGATCTTGAAGGAAGTCATTGAAGATGAATGTCATCTGCTGGAAGAAATGGGCGCAGGCAACTTCGACGTGCGCACCAAGGACGAAGGGATGTATGTGGGCGCTCTCAGCTCTGTGCTGTCCTCCGTCCGCATGATCAACAGGGGCCTCAGCGACGCCCTGGCCCAGATCGACCAGAGCGCCGAGCAGGTCACGGCTGGCGCCGAGCAGGTTTCCACCGGCGCCCAGTCTCTGGCGCAGGGCGCCACAGAGCAGGCCAGCGCTGTGGAAGAGCTGTCCGCCACCATTGCGGAAATTTCCAATAATTCTCAGAACAACGCCCGCAACAGCCAGGAAGCGATGCGTCATTCCCAGGAAGCCGGCGGCCAGATCACAGAGAGCTCTGACTATATGCAGAAGATGGTGGCCGCTATGGCCAAAATCTCCAAGTCCTCTGAGGAGATCGGCAAGATTATCGCCACCATTGAGGATATCGCGTTCCAGACAAATATCTTGGCGCTGAACGCCGCTGTGGAAGCGGCTCGGGCCGGCTCGGCGGGCAAGGGCTTTGCCGTCGTAGCCGACGAAGTGCGCAACTTGGCCTCTAAGTCCGATCAGGCTGCCAAGGCCACGAAAGAGCTCATCGAGCACTCCATGGATTCTGTCCGCGAGGGCAACGACATCGTGAAAAACGTCTCTGCCTCTTTGGCTAAGACGGTGGAAAGCTCCAACGAGGTGCTGCAATCCATCCAGCTGATCGCCAAGGCTGCGGAAGAGGAAGCCGAAGCCATCACCCAGGTGACGGAGGGCATCGACCAGATTTCCGCCGTTGTGCAGACCAACTCCGCCACCAGCGAGCAGTCTGCCGCAGCCAGCGAAGAGCTTTCCAGCCAGGCCGCTTTGATGAAAGAGCTGCTGACCCGCTTTACCTTGCGGGACGGCGGCGGCAGCGGCTTTGCCCCTCAGCCCCAGCGGGCGCCGGCGCGCCAGCCTGAGGCGGAATACGAAGAGCCGGCCGAAGAAGGCGCTTACGGCGCTTCCAATATCTTTAGCAAATATTAAGAGAGGTCCCGTCCCTTTGACAGCGAATCGGCCGGAAAAGCGGCTCGCCGCGTTTCAGCTTTGTCGATAACCGTGGGACAATCCAGGACGCGCCGCGGCGAGGCGACCTCGTAACCTGACGGAACTACAATGCCCGCAACGGCCAGAAGGCGGCTTTTCGCCGCCTCCTGGCTGTTTTGCGCCTGTGGAGCGGCGGGATATGGAAAAGGAGCGTTGACATGGCAGAATATAAAACCCAGGAAAAGGATCTGATCTATGCCCTGGATATCGGGACGCGCAGCGTGGTGGGCGTTGTGGGCAAGCCCTCGGAAGACCGGCTTAAAGTGCTGGATATCGAGATGGCCGAACACGGAAAACGGGCTATGATGGACGGGCAGATCGACGATATCCAGCAGGTGGCCGGCCTGGCCCAGGCAGTCACAACCCGGCTGGAGCAGAGGTTAGGCGTTCGGCTGGAGCGGGTGTGCGTGGCTGCCGCCGGCCGGGCCCTGCAAACCCAGACGGGCAGTTTCCAGCTGGAGCTGGAGGAGGAGCAGACGCTGGACGCCGAAACCATCGGCCGCCTGGAGGCCGGCGCCGTCTCCGCCGCAGAGGAGGCTTTGCAGGCGGAAGACCAGGGCCGCCGTCAGATGTTTCTGGTGGGATATACAGTGGCCCAATACCGGCTGGACCGGTATCCGCTGACCAATCTGCAATTCCACAGCGGCAAGCTGGCCGAGGCCGACGTGGTGGCCACCTTTTTGCCTGGCGAAGTGGTGGAGAGCTTATATGCCGCCATGCGGGCCGCAGGCTTGCAGGTGGCTAGCCTGACGCTGGAGCCCATCGCCGCCATGAACGCCGCGATCCCCGCCGAGCTTCGGCTGCTCAACCTGGCGCTGGTGGACATTGGCGCCGGCACCACCGATATCGCCCTGTGCAAAGAGGGCAGCGTGGTGGGGTATACCATGGCCACTGTGGCCGGCGACGAGGTGACCGAAGCCATTATGCAGTCTCTTTTGGTGGATTTCAAAACGGCTGAAGCCATTAAGAGAAGCCTGGGCGAGAAGGAGGAAATCCGTTATCGGGATATTCTAGGTATGGAGGAAACTATTCCCGCCAGCCAGGTGGAGGAGGCGATCCAGGCGCCGATGGATCGGCTGGCCGACGCCATAGCGAAACAGATTCTCAGCGTCAACGGAGCCCCGCCCTCGGCGGTGTTTCTGGCCGGCGGCGGCAGCAAGCTCAACGGCCTGCGGGAAAAAATCGCCGCCAGGCTGGAAATGGCGGAAAAGCGGGTGGCTATCGCGGGCAATAATTTTTCCATGAGCTCTTTTTCCGACGAAGTGGACATTGCCAACCCGGAATATGCCACGCCTCTGGGCATCGCGGTTTCCGCTGGACTGGGGCTGCTCAACGACAGTTATGTGGTGATGCTCAACGGCCAGCCCGCCAAGCTCTTCCGCAGCGGCGTGCTGTCCTTGCAGGATATCCTGCTGATGAACGGCTACAATTATTCGGAAATGCTGGGCAAAACGGGTAAAAGCCTGAATCTGACGGTGGATGGAAAGCACGTTGTACTGCGGGGAGAACCGGCGGCGCCCGCCGTGCTCCAGGTCAACGGCAAAGAGGCGACGCTTTCCAGCCTGATTCACGCTGGGGATCAAATCCGCTTTGTGCCCGCCAAGGACGGCGCTTCCGCCAGCCGGACCTTGGGGCAGCTGCTGGGCCCCAATTTTGTCGGCAGGGCCTTGGTCAACAACCAAGAAGCGCCGCTGGACACCCAGCTGCAGCAGGGCGACGTGGTGCTCGCCGTCACAGGAACGCCCGGACCTATGCCCGTCCAGCCGCCGGCGCCTCCTCGGCCGACGGTTTCGCCGCCGCCCGCTCCTGCCGCCCCGGAACCCCTTCCCAAGCCGACGCCTGCGCCGGCCCCCGTCGTTCCAGAAGCGCCGCCCCGCCGAGAACCATATCCGGTCCTGCGGCCTAAGCTGCTTCAGCTGCGCCTCAACGGCCAGATGCTGGCTCTGCCGCCCAAGGAAAACGGCGTTCCCTATTATTTGATGGACCTGCTCCAGTATTCGGGGATCGATTTTGAGCGGCTCAACCGCCCAGTTCGACTGGAAGTCAACGGGGAGGAACAGGGGTTTCAGTATCAGCTGAAAGAGCAGGATTCTGTTGTGATTCGTATGTTATAACTCTGAAGATCTGAAGAACGGAGTATGGAACTATGGAAGGCAAAAAAATCAAATTGATTGCTCTTTTGACGGCCTTGGCTTGTCTGGCCTCCGGCTGCGGCAAGGGGGATGAGGAAAAGGAAGAATCCCATACGCTGAAGGAATACGCTTTGGGCGGCCAAACCGTGGCCGCTTTGCAGCCGGAGGAGGAAGACGTTCAGGGCGTGAAGGATTTGACCCAGGTCTATCGTTACAGCGGTCTGGAGGACGCAGGCGCCACTGTGAAAAATTATGTGGACCAGCTTACCGACTCGGAAAACGGCTTCAGCGTGGTGGACGCCAATTTTGTGCGGACGGATAAGCCGGATTTCACCCAGGAATCCGGCACTGTGCATTTGGCCCGCCGTTTGGAAGTGGAGGAAGAAGCCGCCGAAGAGCCTGCGGACGAAAAGTCTGAGAAGGACGAAAAGTCTGAGAAGGACGAAAAGTCTGAGAAG
>CAJUIK010000028.1:18642-21992 GCA_910585875.1 uncultured Eubacteriales bacterium
ACGAAAAGTCTGAGAAGGACGAAAAGTCTGAGAAGGACGAAAAGTCTGAGAAGGACGAAAAGTCTGAGAAGGATGAAAAGTCCGAAAAGGACGAAGAGGCAAAGCCGGCGGCGAAAAAATGGTTGGTTACCGTCCAAATTGATTGGCGGGCGGGCAACTGCGTGGTGACGGTGGATCAAAAGGAAGGTTCCATCACTTCGCCGCCTAAAAAGGCGGGGTCCTCTGGAACAAAGACCATGACGTTAGCCTCCGCAGTAGACCATTTCAAAAGCATTTCCCCGGCCTCTCTGGGCTTATCAGGCGCCTCAATGGAGGAATACCATATCCAGTCTCAGGACGGCGTTGTGATGGTGGACGGCGCGCCTTGTATGCAGCTGCGGGTGTACAGCAATCAGAATGTGGAGCAGACCAATGAGTTTATGGGCAGCTTCCTGATGACCAGCGACGGCGCTCATATCTACCGGCTGAATGAGGCGCAGCGCAGCGTCCAGGAAATCAAGGACGTCAAAATGCTCCAGACCCCAGAGGAGAAAAAAGAGACGCCAGAAGCGGAGGAAGGGGCGGACCAGGCCGAGAAGGCGGAGGGCGAAGAGGATAATCCGTCGGAAAAGCAGGAATAGAACGCCCTAAAAGGCGGGCAGAGGCGCCGGCGCGACCTGGGGAACCGGGGGCAGCAGGCGCAGCCTGTCCGGCGAGCCTTCCAGCCGAAATAGGCCCTGGGGAGACTGTTTAGCGGCCTGTTCCAGCAGCAGCGGAGTGAGCAGCCCTTCCAGCGCCGCGGCGGTTGAGCGGGGCGACAGGGATTCCGCCGGCGTCAGCGCTTGGGCCAGAGCGGGGGAGACGTCCAGTTCCAACCCATATTCCCGGCCCAAAGCCCGGATTTGCTTGGCTGTAATCTGGGCTCGGGCTTCGGTCGTCAGGGGCTGGAAGCCGATCAATCCGCTGAAACGCCCCGCGATTTCCCGCAAAACCCCGGCCTGGATCAGCGCGGACCGGGCAGTTTCGTCGGACTGGTAGAGGCGCTGAGCCAGCCCCAGCCGCCCCGCCGTTTCCCCAGGCGCAGCTTGACCGCCCCCTTGCGGGGCGGTTTTTTGCTGGAGAGAAAAGCCCATAGGCCGCTTATCCAGACCGGATAAATCGTAATTGGCGGTGAAAAGCAGAATACACCGGCGGAAATCCAGCTCCCGGCTTCCTTGGGCGTCGGGCTTTCGGGCGGCGCAGCGGCCCTCGTCCAAAACCGACATCAGGGTTTTCAGCACCTCTGGATGGGCCTTGTCCAGCTCGTCAAACATGAATATCGTATAGGGGTTTTGTCGAGCAGCCTCCAGGACGGGCGGGTCCTCATAGCCCACATAGCCCGGCGGCGAGCCGGTGAGCCGGTAAGCGGAGTGGGCTTCGGTGAAGGTGTTCAGCTCAGTCCATACCAGCTGATACTGCCGCCGGCCCAAGCAGCCGTTCAGCGCCGGCGCCAGGGCCTTGCCCAGTTCGGATTTCCCCACGCCGGTGGGGCCGTAGAAAATCAGCGACAAAGGGCGGCGGGGCTCCCGCTTGCCAATGTGGCCATAGAGCTTGAAAGCGGCGGCTTCCACAGCATGGTCTTGGCCCAGCACAGTTTGGCCCAGGGCTTGGCGCAGTTGGCAGAAGAGGGCGGGCTCGGCTTCCTCCGGCGGGTCGGCGTCCTGGCCTAAGGCGGCGAGGCATCGGGTCAGGTCCTGAAAATCGGGGAATCGCCAGGGGCGGGTTCGAGAGAAAAAGGCTTTCAGCCGGGGATTCGACCCCTGGTAGGCCACGGCCGGACGGAAATAGAGCAGATAGTCCTGTCCTTGCCGCCAAAAGCCCAAGTCGGCGGCGGCGGGCTGGCAATGGGCCGGCATCTGGCAGGCGGCAAATTCATAGCTGCGGCCCTGGCAGGCGCAATCGTCGATTCGCCGCCGGAGCTGCGCATAGTCTTGCTGCCCGCAGCGGCAGAATTGGGAAAAATCCACAGAAAAGCCTCCTCGTTCCGCTCAAGGGCGGTTTTGCATCAAGTATACCCAATTCCGGCAAAAGATAAAAAGGCAAGGCGGGCCGAGAACGATCCGCCTTGCTTTTTATTGGCTTAGGGCTGATGGGAGGCGCTTGGTTTGTAAAGATGTTTGCCTAAGAATAGATAAAGTCCCGGACGACCTCTTTCAGCAGCGCGATTTTGACCAATAGCCACTGGGCGACCACAGGGACGAGAAAGACGCAAAAGCCCACGAGAAGAGTCCGAAGAGCTTCGGCGCCGGAGGCAAGGCCGAACAACAGCACAGCCACGGCCATAAAAAAACACAGACAGGCCAGCAGATTGAAGACAACAGCGGAAAAGCTGGTAACAAAGACGCCGGCCCAAAACAACAATGTCAGCGCCAGTAAAAAAGGCAGGGCCAGCAGCTTGAAAAACCATTTGAGGATGAACATCCCGTTCTCCTCCTTTCTCTCTTAAGACGTAAAGGGCGGTTTCGCCGCCTGCATACGCAGCGGCTGACGGTTTGTTTGCGACAAAATGGAACAGACCGGAAAGGCGATGATCGGCCGGCAGGAGGAAGGCGAAGCGGCCAAGGGGATTTCCAATATTTTGCTCACCGCCGCTATCAGCGCCTGTCAAGGAGGGTTGAATGTCATTCGCATGGGTGGTATAATGAGCGCATGGCAAACAGAGAGGCAAGCGGAAAGAGGCGATGGCATGAAGTACTTCATACAAGATTTCATAGACGTTACAGCGCTGGTTTTCCTATATGCGTTCGTCTTTTTCAAGAAGTGGAGGATCCAGGGCAAAGACAGATTGCTTGTCAATACCCTTATGTATGCGTACCTCTCTCTGGTCCTCTATGTTACCATGATGCCGGTGATCGTATCCATCCCATTTATGCTGGACCACCCCTATAAACCCATGAATCTGGCGCCGTTTATCGACGTTTCTCTGGGGAGAGGGGACTTTTTCAGGCAGGTGTTCTTGAATGTTGTCATGACTCTGCCCTTCGGATTCCTGTTTCCTCTGACCCGGGGTAAAAGGGCAAAATTCGGCGCGACGGTGTTTTCCTGCTTTTTGATGAGCCTGGGTATCGAACTGCTGCAGCCGTTCTTTGACCGCTCCTCGGACATCACGGATCTGATCACGAATGTGATTGGCGGAGCGCTGGGCTATGGCCTTTATGTTGTTTTTAAGCCGGTTACCTTTTGGATCCTGGCGCGGCTAAAGGCCAGATGACATGCTGCAGCCCAAGCTGGCTGACACAGATTAGTGATCAGAACATTGCGATAAAGGAGTTGTTTGCAAATGAACCACCGTATCATAACGGACATAGCAGACTACATATTTGTTTCCGACC
>CAJUIK010000029.1 GCA_910585875.1 uncultured Eubacteriales bacterium
CGGGGGCCGCGGGAGACGGCTGAACGGAACTCTGCCCCGGCTGATCCCCGGCGCCAGGAGGCCCCAACAGCATCGCCCCACAGAAAATGCCCACGGAAAAAGCGGCG
Organism: uncultured Eubacteriales bacterium; assembly: GCA_910585875.1. Taxonomy (GTDB): domain Bacteria; phylum Bacillota; class Clostridia; order Oscillospirales; family Butyricicoccaceae; genus Pseudobutyricicoccus. The sequence continues at coordinate 108 of CAJUIK010000029.1, forward strand.
AGAACGGCCAAAACCCAATATTTTTTCATCATTTCCCCTCTTTTCCGCAAAACTCACCCGCATTCGGCAACTTCATTTTACAAGTTTCCCCTGGAAGTTTCAACAGTGAATTTCACCAAAAAATTCGTCGGTTTTTCGTTAAAGTAGACAAAATCCCCCAGGCATTGCCTGAGGGCTTTGGGGAAAGCCGATCAATCCACAGGGACGGCGGGGCGGAAAATATCGATATGCCAGTTGCACCCATCGCATATATATTGGAAGCAATAAATCCACGCAACCCCTTGCCGATCTGGGCTGTTTTTGTCGATAGTCTTTTGCAGCAGAGGCCGTCTAAACTGCCAGAACGTTCCTCCACAAGGACAGTCGTGAAATCCAAACCCCGGGATTTCGTCGACTTCAAATTTATTTCTCACATCCACGCTCTGGGCCGCCTGGAACAACTCTTCTTCGGCGAGTCCATGGGTCAGCATAGAAAAATAGGATTCTGCTTCGGCGTCATACCAAATCAGGTTCAAATCTTCCCTGCTTTCCGCCAGATGAATCAAGCCCCCGGGTTTGCCCTTCACCGTCACCCGCTCCAGCTTGTCCCCTTTCTGGCTTTGCACCAGGATGGAGGAACTTTCTGAAAGCTGCTCAAACTGAATCGTCCGCTTCCCCTCCCGGTCGGCGTAAGAAACCGAGTGGCTGTATTCATAGCTCTGGATTTTCTGTTCTTCAAAGTCTTCGGGCAGCCAGCCCAGGCGGCATTCCAAGAGCAGCCCTTTCCGTTCCGGCCGGTTGGTACGGGCCTGGAAGAAGAAACCGTTTGCCCGCCGCTCAATATCCAGCCCGGAGCGGACAAGCCCCGCCGCCCCCGCAGCAGAGACCAGCAACCCTATTGCTAACAGAGATAATAGGCCCGATTTCCACAGTTTCTTCATCTTATTCCCTCCTCTTGGCTATCTACTAATCGACGCAATCAGGGGACAAATCCCTTGCAGTTCTGGTTGAAAACTCATATTTGCATCTGTCACAGCGATATGCCACTGTAATAACCTCTTCACGATCTACAACCATGTGTTGAGGATTTCTATGATGACACATCCGATTAGGATACTTTTGGCCACCTAATTTGATGCGAACATCATAGTTAGGCCCACTTACAATCCGTAAAGCCCCTCCACAATTGCATAGCTCAGCGTTGCGCGGCTTCAGCTCTTCTTCACCGTCGATGATAACGGCTTTAAGATCCTCCTCCACATCAGCAGCAAACGCTGGAACCATCATGGCCGCGGCCATCAGGCACGCGGTGAACAGAGCATCAGTTTTCTCATAGTCTTTCGACTTCCTTTTGATTCAATCAATTTCACAATGATTTTGCCGCTTATCTTGTGATACTTTTATTTTACAAAATATCCTTGGAAATACAATTGACAAAATAACCAAAAAATTTCTCAAAATTTTGGCGTTGCACTTTTCGACCTTAAAAAGTGCAACCAACTTTTTTGTAAATCTTTTGTGAACGAACAAGAAAGGCATAAAAAAAACACCCCCCTTTTCCAAATTGGGAGGCGGTTTAATCGATTCTCTGAACGCTTTCTGCAATGGCGAAGAGCTCTTCTCGAGGCACATAGGTAGTAGACAAGCAAAAAAAGGATTTTGCGTCCGGGTCATACCAAGTCAAGCGGTAATCCGCGCTTTTGTGCCATTTCTTTACAATCAAACCTCCTTCTTTGTCCCCCACCCACACCGGCTGGGCGCTTTCTTTGTCTCCCGTAATCTCAGTAATGGCATTGGAAGAAAACCGTTGGAAGAGAATCGTCCCATTTTGATAGGGGTTCGTCTGAGCATAAGCCAAAGAATCATAACCCTCGATTTCCGTCTTGCTCTGCTCAATGGGTTCATATCCCTCGGGCAACCAGGCGGGGGCATAGCGACCCTCCATTTCCCAGCCCGTTTTCCACTCCCCTTGCGGCAAACCAAAATAGACGCCGTCGTCTGTCAGGCGGATTTGTATGCGCCGCACGGCGTCTTTCACCGCCCCGGCCTCGCCAAAAAAAGCCCCGGAGCCTATCAGAAGGACCAAGGCCGCCGCCGCGGCTCTGCGGCGCCAACAGGGCGCGGGAGCCGCGGCGGGCTTGGGGGCCTGTTTCTGGGCCTGGGCGGCGGCCTCCAGCAGGCGCAGCTGTTCCTCTTCCGGCAGAGGGGGCAGGTCTTGCTCCAGCTCCAGCAGCCGCCGGCCCTGGTTCTGGGCAAAATCCGCCATCAGCCGCTGAAAGATTTCCTCCTCTGTTTTGCTCATGGAACGCTGCCCTCCTTTTCCATCTCCTTCAAGGCCCGGCGGCGGGCTCTGGTCAGCCTCATGCGGACGCTGGCGGGCTTGACGCCCAGCCGCCGGGCGATCTCCCGGTCGTCCAGCTGGAGGATATATTTGGCCTCCAGGGCCAGCCGATCCTCCTCCGGCAGCCGGGGCCAAACCCGGGCCAACGCCTGGTAATCCAGGCGGCGCAGGGCGGCTTCCTCCAGAGAAGGCCCCGGGTCGGCTAGCTCCCGCCCCTCCGGCGGCGGGACCAGCCAGCTCTGCTCTTTTCGCCGCTGCCGGCCCATGACAGCCCATTGGCCGCCCAGGGCGGCGGCCAGATAAGCAGCCAGCCCGGTCTCATCCAGCCCGGCCCAATCCTTTTGGCGCTCGGCCATCCAGAGCAGGGTCTGCTGGACCAGGTCTTCCGCCTCCGGCCCCGCCTGCCGCCGAGCCAGCTGAAGCATCAGCCCCCCATGGCGCTGAATCAGCTCTTGCAGCGGCGATTGCTCCTCCAGGCTTTCGCCTGAAAGCGCCTGCGGCGCGGCGGTTTCAGCAGCTCCGCCGCCCGCAGCCGGGCATTTTGCGATCCAGGCCCATGGCGCCGCCCAAGGCCGTCTATCCGTCAAGGCGCCTGACCTCAAGGCTTTCCGGCCCGAAATAGAGGGCGGAATATTTTTCCGTCAGGTAATCGATATAATAATCCGGGTTGAACGGTTCGCCGGTGGCCAGACGCAGAATTTCGTCGGCGGTCTTTTCCGCGCCGTATTGGTGGATATTCTCTTTCAGCCAGTCGCTGATTTTCTGAAAATCCCCTGCGCGCAGCGCCTGATCCACGTCTATCTGCCGTTCCATCGCGCAGAAGAACTGGGCGGCATAGGCGCTGCCCAAAGCGTAGGTGGGGAAATAGCCGAAGCTGCCGCCTCCCCAATGGCCGTCCTGCAAAATCCCCTGGGCCGGGCCCTGAGGCCGGACGCCCAGATATCGCTCGTATTGATCGGCCCAAGCCTGGTCCAGCTTGTCCAGATCCAAGCTGCCGTCAAAAATGGCCTTTTCCAGCTCATACCGGATGAGGATATGGATGGGATAGGTCAGCTCGTCGGCCTCGATGCGGATCAGCGAGGGCTGGGAGGCGTTGATCATCTCCACAAATTGGTCCAGCGTCACAGAGCCCAGCTGGGCGGGAAAGGCCCGCTGCATGGCCGGATAATTGGCCTGCCAGAAAGCCCGGCTCCGCCCGATATGGTTTTCCAGCAGCCGGGATTGGCTTTCGTGCATGGCGTAGCCAATGGCGTTTTTGAAGGCCGTTCCGTTGTATTCCGGCTTGACTTGCAAGCCATAGAGGCCGTGGCCGTATTCATGGATTGTGGACATGACGACGGACAGGGGGTTTCGGGGGTAATAATGGACGGCGATGCGGGTTTCCTTGTCCGAGAAGAAATCGGTAAAGGGGTGCTCTGTCTCCGCCACGCCGCATTGGTTGGGGTTCATCTGCATAAACTCCAGCAAATGGAACACAAATTTCTCCTGCTCCTTCAGATCGTACTCCAGATACAAGGGCGCCGTGTCAATCTTTTTGCCCTCCCGCTGGATTTTCTGAATCAGCGGCAACAGTTTTTCCTTGATTTTGCCGAAAAACTGGTCGTACATAGCCGCGCTGGTCCCCTGCTCGAAGCGGTCCAGCAGATAGTCGTAGTCAGAGCAATCCTTTTCCAGATAAGCCAGAGCCTCTTTCTGGGTTTGAATGATCTCTTTCAGCGCCGGCCGGAAGGGCTCGAACTCATTGGCCAGCTTGGCCTGCCGCCAGACGCTGTGGCCGTCGGCCTCCGCCCTCCTTTGGCGGATATAAACCTCCTTGGGCAGGGCCCGCACGTCCTCCAGCTCCCGGAAATAGAGCTTCAGCTCCTTTTCCAGAGCGCCGCCCGGCTCCGCCTGGGCCAGCAGATTTTCCAGCCGTTTCAGGCTTTCCGGGTTGGTCTGATAAGAAAAGGCTTCCCCGGCCAGGATAGCGCCCAGCTTGTTCCGCTGGGGAAGGCCCTCCTCCGGCGCCACGGTGGCGGCGTCGAAATTCAGGGTGGATAAGGCCGTCCGGTAGGCTTCGCATACCTGCTTATATTGCTCAAAAAACTCCAATTCTTGTTGCATTTCCTGCTGGTTCATGGCGTTTTCCTCCCTTTTGCGGCGTGGAACGGGCGTTTTTATTCTTCTGTGGGGTTCTCCCAGTTGTGCCAGACGTTCTGTACGTCGTCGTTGTCTTCCAGCATTTCCAACAACTTGTTCATGTTTTTGATATCGTCGTCGTCGTCCAGGGCAATATAGGTCTGAGGGACCATGGCTTCTTCCGCCTCCAGGAAGGAATACCCCTGTTTTTCCAGAGCTTCGCGGACGGCGCCCAAGTCGTCGGCGGCGGTGGAAATTTCAAACACATCCTCTTCGGCGGAGAAATCCGCCGCGCCGGCATCCAGAGCCTGCATCATCACCTCGTCCTCGTCCATGTCGTCCAGCCGCTCAATCGCCAAAACACCCTTGCGGTCAAACTGCCAGGAAACGCAGCCCGAAGCGCCCAGGTTTCCGCCGTATTTATCAAAATAATGGCGCATATCGCCGGCGGTGCGGTTGCGGTTGTCGGTCAGCGTCTCCACAATGACGGCGATGCCCTTGGGGCCGTAGCCTTCGTAGGTGATGGATTCATAATCCTCGCCGGCGCCGCCGGCCGCGTATTTTTGAAGCACCCGGTTGATGTTGTCGTTGGGCACGTTGTTGGCCTTGGCTTTGGCGATGACGTCCCGCAGCTTGCCGTTGACGCTGGGGTCGGCGGAACCGCCTGTGCGGATGACTACCGCCATCTCCCGCGCGAATTTGGTGAATACTTTGGCGCGCTGTTGATCCACAACGCCCTTCTTCCGGGCAATATTATGCCATTTGGAATGTCCGGACATAGTTGTCCCTCCTAAATAGATATGGTTCAATCCCGGCGGAGCCGAGCCGCCGGAGCGTTTTCAAACGTTATTTTTTATTGTAGCATTTTCCCGCCTCAAAATCAACTATCGCCCAAAAAAGGGGAGTGTCCAAACACGCAGTTAAAGGAAGTCAACAAGAGAAAAGGGGGCAGAAAAGCCAGGATGTCTGAAGCGATAGAGGCGCTTTTGAAGCCCGAATCGGTTATAGGCCCGCACGAAAACAGCTAAGACAGCCTGAAGGTTTTCCGGATTTCGAAAAAAACACCTGCTGCGGCGTGCCAGAGTAGGGATATCATGCGCAGATCAACATTGACGCCCTCCACGGTGAAGGCGTCATTTTTTGTGATCTGCCGCGGCTCCCGGCGTGCCATCGTCATGATATAGATATTTTCCCGTGTTTCTGTGCGGGGCTTGTACTCCAGAAACCAGTATAGTTGGCCCATTTCCACAGTTTTCACCCTGATCGTGGATATCGCTTCAGTTCTCTCGATCCAAACGTCCTTCTTTTATCCAATTCATCCCTGTCATGTTCTGAATGGGCCTCTCCTTTGACCTACAGGGCTGCGAATTTCAGGTTATTCCGCTTGGCGAAGTCCTCTGCGGCGGACCCGGCAGGGGCGTGGATCGTAACATCGTAATGCTTACCGGTGATTCCCGATACAACGAAGAGCCCGTCGTGCAGGTACTCCATACCGGCAAGGATCGTCACATCCTTCAGGTTCTCGCAGCAGAAGAAGGGATCTCCGTCCATCTGTTTCACGCTTTTGGGGATCACCAGGGACGTAATACCCGTCTCCGCAAAGGCACGATTTTCCAAAATTTCCAATCCTTCCGGCAGAACCACGGTTTTCAGCGCCGTACATCCCGCAAAAGCATCGTTGCCGATGACCCGCAGCCCCTCCGGCAGGACCACGGAACACAGCGCCCCGCACTCTTCAAAGGTCCGATATTCGATCTCCTCCACATGGGCGGGGACCACAACGCTCGTCAGCCCGCAGCCGTAAAACGCGCCCTCTCCGATCCGCTTCAGGCTCTGAGGCAGCTCCACATACTTCAGCTCCTCGCATTGACAAAACGCCTCTTTACCAATCTCTGTTATCCCCTGGGGAATGCGGGCTTCTGCCAGCCGGCACCCGGAAAACGCGCCGGGGCCGATCTCCGTCAGCTGCGGGGGAATCCTCAGGTTCTCCACATTGATCAAGCCGTGAAGCGCGTAGTTGCTGATACTGGTGACACTGTCGGGAATCGTGACGGCGGTGGTCCCATATCCAAAGATACCGCGCTCCCAGCTGCTTTTACGGACGTCGGCGCGGAGGGCGGTCACTGGCGTCTTGCCGATCCGCTCTGGAATGACCACCTCTTTATCCGTACCCTTATAGCCGGTCAGCACAAGGCTCCCATCCGCCCGCTTTTTGAAGCTCCACAGCTTTTTCATCTCCGCCGCCGTGGGGCCGGACTCCCCCGTCGCCTTAGGGCGTTTCACTTTCGGCGCGCCCGCCGGTTCCGGAGTCCGCTTCTTCCGCCCCTCCGCCGGAGCGTGGGACCCGAAATTCTCGCGCACGTACTCCGCCACGGCGGCCTTGGCGGCGGCGTTTCTGCCCTTCTTGCACACGTTCAGGAGCAACGGCGCGTCCGCCTGGGCCACCATCTTCTCCGCAAGCATCACCTGGAGCACCTCCTCGTGGGCCGCGGCCAGGGGGAAGAGCTTTTTCCGCTGGGACTTGATGTACTTGAGATAGCCCTCCCGGACGGCTCCGCTCATGTCCGCGTTCTGGAGATAGAGCCTGGCAAAGCCCCGGACCGCGTTGGGCTTATTGTCTGTGCTGAAAACGGAAATGGATGTATTGGGGGCCAGCAGGGCGGCGGGGCACCCACGAAAAGCGCTGGAGGCGATCTTATCTACGCCGGAGGGGATGAAGATCCACTCCAAATTCTCGCATTGGGCAAAGGCGTTGCCCTCGATCTGTTTCACCTCTGGCGGAAGGACGAGGCTCGTCAGCCCCGTACACCCCTGAAAATCCTCGCTGTTGATCCGGGTCATGCACGCCGGGAGGGCGATGCTGGTCAATCCCTTACAGCCCCGGAAGGCGCCGCCGTGCGCAAGCAAGTTCTCCTTTCCAAACTGTTTCAGTTCCGCCGGGAAGGAAATACTCTCCAGGCTGGCGCAGCCGTCGAACACGTTCGCCTCGATTTCCGTCACACTGTCCGGAATGGCGACGCTCTTTAGGCTGGCACAGTTTCGAAAGGCGCTGTATCCGATTTTCTTCACGCTTCCTGGAATCGTAACACTGGTCAAAGCAGTACAGTCCTGAAACATGCGCCCGCCGATCTCGCCCATCCCGTCGGGAATCGCAAAGCTGGTCAAGGATGTACACCCCGCAAAGGGCGCGTCAGCAACCTGCAGCAGCTTTGGCGAAAGCGTCACATCCCGGAGGCTTGTACAGCCCTGAAAGGTGTGATAGACGTACTCCACACAGCCTGGTATGTCGATACTGGCAAGGCTTGTGCAGTTGTAGAAGGCATAGCGCTCCAAAATCTTCAGCTGCCGGGGGAGCTCCGCCTCTTCCAGGGCGGTACAGCCCCAGAACGCCCCATAACCGATCTCCCGCAGGCTGTCCGGAAGGAATACCGCCTCCAGGTGGATACAATCCTGAAACGCCCCCTGCCCAATCACCTCCACCCCTTCCGGGACGACCACAGTCTTGACCGCCTTCTTTTTTGCAAACGCGCCGGCGCCGACCGTCTTTACCCCCGTGGGTATGACCACATCCTTGTCGGAGCCGCTGTATCTAACCAAAGTGTCCTGTTCCATTTGAAAGTCTTCGTACATGCCAGAGCCCTCCGGTTTCGATTGACGGGTCTTATTTTTGCAATTGTACCTTCCGGCAAAGCCGCTGTCAAGCTGTTGCGCCCTGCCTTCGCCTGGTTTTCAATTTTTCCACATTTCGAGTATTTCTTCCATGCTTCCATCGTTTATTTTCTTATAATTCCTCATTATAGCATAATAAATTTAGTTTGGACGTTCCCCGAAAAAGCGTGCATAAAACCGGCGCAGGCGGCGCACAATAAGGCTGCCACACAAAAGCGAGGTGAAACGGAATGAACCAGAAAAACGCCAAGAACAACCAGAACGGCCAGAACAAGGGCCAGGACAGCAAGCCTGAAAACAAGAGCGAAAACTGCAAGCGCGACTAAGATTTTTTCGCTTTTTTCCGGCAAAAAGGGGGACTGGCGCGGCCCGCAGGGCGGCGGCAGTCCCCCTTTCCCGATATCGGTTCAAATCTCCTTCACCCTGGCCACGCCGGGGATGCTCAGCAGGCTGATCTGGAGCTGGGCCAAAGCGGTCTGCTCCCCCAGCTTCAATCCGACGGTCACAGGCGCCACTCCGTCGGCAGGAAGGTTTTGGTTGACGGTCAGGATGTTGGCCCCGGCGTCATAAATACAGCCCAGCACTGCGGAAAGCACGCCGGGTTGGTCTTCCAGAGACAGATACAGCGTGGCCAGGCTGCCCACAGCGCCTTTGTCAAATACCTCCACGCTGTCTTTATATTTGTAAAAAGCGCTGCGGGAAAGGCCGCAAGCCCGGGCCGCCGCGGTAGCGCTCTGGGCCCGCCCCTTGGCCAACAGCTCCTTGGCCTCCACCACCTTCAGAAAAACCTCCGGCAGCACCCGGCTGTCGATGAGCAAATACTTATGCTCCCGCATCATCCGCGCCTCCTCTCTCCAGCGCCCATAGGCTTTTATTCCTCGCTGATTTCATCCGCTATCCCCAATACCTGAGCCAATTGGTTGCGGGCGTCCGGCTTGGTATCCCGCAGCAAGTCTGCGTCTTCCTCCCCCAGGTTGCCCCAGACGGAAAAGCGGCCGTCGTCCTGAACCGCAATCTCCAAGCTGTCATACCGGGCGTAGGTTTCGTCCCGGTATCCTTCCTTCCAGTCAAACAGCGCCCTGGCGGCCAGAATCGTTTTGCTTTTTCCAAAATAATATCGTTTCATCTGCTGTCCGCGCCCCTTTTGATTGGCGCCCCAAACAGTCTCCGACTGTTTGGGGCCTCCGTTCCTTGATTGGATTTCCAACCGGCCAATCGCAAAAATTCGTTAAAACCGACGGGCAAAAAAATTACGGGAAACGCCTCTTCTCAGCATTTCCCGCAATTTTTGGCGGAGTAGGAGGGATTCGAACCCTCGAGCCGTGTTAGCGGCTACACGATTTCCAGTCGTGCTCGTTATGACCACTTCGATACTACTCCATATTCATTTCCCGCTGAGGTTTTCAGCTTTTTTAGTATAGCAGATTCTCTCCCCCTATGCAAGCATTTTTTTCGCATTTTCAAAATTTTTTTCGAGATCCGAAGAGCGCCTGAACAAGCCGCGGCGCAAACAAGAGCGGATATAGGCGGCGAAACCGTTTTTTTAGAGTGTGAAAAAACAGTAAAATCATCGCTATATCATATATTTTTGTCTGAATCTGTCGTAATTTCTGCTTTTTTTGAAATTTATTTTATAATATTCCTATATTTTGTTTCTGGAGGATTTCTTATGTCAGATCTTTCTCGCATCTACAGCGAACTCCAGCTCCTGGGCGTCACCCCCAATTATAAAGGCTACCGTCAAACCGCATTGGCCGTCGAACTGGCTTTGCAAAACGAGGAATCGCTGAGTCACATTACAAAAGGCGTCTATAAGGCTGTAGCCGCGCAGACCGGCTGCACCAAATTCAGCGTGGAGCGGAATATCCGCACCGCCGCCCACGTCGCCTGGGAAATCAACCCCGCCCGGCTGGCGGCGCTCGCCGGATATCCGATATCTTCCGCGCCCTCCGCTTTGGGGCTTGTCACCATTTTAGTTTCCCATATTCAGCGCGCCCAGCCCGCTTCGACAGAATCGCCGGCGCCGTAACCGTTCCCCCAATATGACGCAAGCCCCGGCGCGCAAAACGCCAGGGCCTGCTGTGTATATTCGTTTTTGCCGCTCTTACCGGGCCATTTTATTGTGCCAGATCTTGCCGTCGATCATCGTCAGCACACACTGGGTCATGTTGCTGAAGGGATGGCCGTCGAAAATGGCGACGTCCGCGTCCTTGCCCGGCTCCAGGGCGCCTACTTTGTCCTCAATGCCCAGCAGCTTGGCGGGGTTGACGGTGACGGCCTTGAAAGCCTCCTTCTCGTCCAGACCCCGAGCGACGCACACGCCGATATCCCGAGGCAGCCATTTGGTTTCGGAAGAGGTATCCGCCGTCAGGCAGACCATGCAGCCCGCCTCAATCAGGGCCTGGGCGTTTTCCGGCACGGCGTTCCACAGCTCCATCTTGGCGGGAGGCATCAGCAGCGGCCCCACCACGCAGCGGACCTTTTTGCTCCCCATGTATTCGGGAATCAGGTGGCCTTCTGTGGCGTGCTCAATGGTATAATCCAAGCCGAATTCCTCGGCCACCCGGATGGCGGTGCAGATATCGTCCGCCCGATGGGCGTGAATCCGGCAGCGCATCTCGCCCCGGACCACAGGAACCAGAGGCTCCAGCCGAAAATCATATTTGCCCGCCTTGGTTCTGTCGTCGCCCACGGCTTTCAGCCGCTCGGAATAATCCCGAGCCTGGGCCAGCGCCTCCCGCATCAAAGCGGCGTTGCCCATGCGGGTCATGGGAGATTTGTCTTTGGGGCCATAGTTGGTTTTGGCGTTTTCGCCCAGGGCCATCTTCATGGCCTCTGTGCCGGGAATGATCATCTCGTCGGCCACCTTGCCCCGCAGCTTAAAGGCCACGCCGGTTCCGCCGATCAGGTTGCCCGAGCCCGGGCCGGTATAGCAGACGGTAAAGCCGGCGTTGCGCACCTGTTCGATGGCGAAGTCGAAAGGGTTCAGCGCGTCGACGCCCCGCAGATGGGCTTGGATAGGCCCGCTCATCTCGTTGCCGTCGTTGCGGGTCCGATGCCAGTTGGGCTCGTTGAAGGTTGAGATATGGGTATGGGCGTCGATCAGGCCCGGGGTCACCCATTTGCCCGAGGCGTCCACGATCTCCACATCGGCGGGGATTTCCACGTCGGGCCCCACAGCCTTGATCCGGCCCCCTTCTACCAGCACGGTCCCCTGATCCATAAAGGTTCCGTCGGGCTTCAATACCTTGCCGTTTTTGATCGCAATCATAGCGCGATTCCTCCTCATTGTAATGGGCGAACTTCCGGCGGCGAAGAGCCTGCCGGGCTCTCCCGTTCTGTTTTTCAGTATACCACACTTTTGCCCGCTCCGCCAGATTCCTTTGCCAAATCCCCCAAATTTCTGTTATAATGCTTTCATAGGCCCGGCGGCCTGGCCGCACGGCCGCCGAGGCGCCCAGACCGACTATCATGAGGGGGATGAAAGAACCATGAAAATCAGAATGAACAAAGGGGAACAAGCGCATTTTGAACAGCTGATCCAGGATATCATGGCCCATTACCAGGCGGCGGGCGTAGCCGTGGCCGTGGTGGACAAGGAAACCACCCTGTACCAAAATTTCTTCGGCTGGCGGGACGCGGAAGAGCAGCTGCCCATGGACGAGAACACCATTTTCGGCCTGGCGTCCATCTCCAAATCCTTTACCGCCCTTTGCGTCCTGCAGATGGCGGAGTGGGGCGCGATCGATTTGGACGGCCCGGTTTCCCGGTATTTGCCGGAGTTCCGCAACGCCCACGCGGCCCAGCCCGTCAAGGTCTGGCACCTGCTGTGCCATTCCGCCGGCTTCCTGCCCCAGCCCCGGACGCTGGCCTGCGACATCGCCAAAGAACTGGATATCTGGGAAAACGGCCGGGCAGAGCTGGGCGGCCACCCGGGCCTGGCCCAGCGAGGCGCGGAGCTGATTTGCCGGCGGCTGGACAGCCAGGCGGAAAAAACCGGCCTTCCCGGCGAAAACCTGAGCTACAGCAACGACAGCTTCGGCCTGCTTTCCGAAATCGTCCGGCGCTATGGCGGCGAAAATTCCTTCCCGGATTTTATCGACAAGCATATCTTGGCCCCCCTGGGTATGGCCCGCTCGGGCGTCCGCTTCATCGCCCCGGCTCAAGACCCCAACTGCTCCAAGCTCTATTACCTGGAAGAGGGCCGGCGCCGCTGGACCCGGGATTTTTATGACAACGCCTTTGTGCTGATGGGCGGCGGCGCCATGAAATCCACCTTGAGCGATATGAAACAATATGTGCAGATGTACCTCCGCGGCGGCCTGGCCCCCGGCGGCGACCCGATCATCAGCGGCTATACCCTGGGCGAGATGATCAAGCCCCGGCAGCAATATGGCTTCCAGCAACAGTATGGCTACGCCCTTTCCATCGGGCGGATGGGGGATTGGACCATGATCGGCCACGGCGGCAGCCTGACCGGGGTGTCCAGCAACTTCCAATGGTGCCCGGAGCTGGGCGTCGGCGTCGTTGTGCTGTGCAATACCTCCGGTGTGCCGGCGGCGCTGATCGCCGAGGAGGCGCTGCGCTGGTTTGACGGCCGGCAAATCCCCGCCCCCCGGCGGCAATGGCAGGACGCCGGCTGGACCCCGGCCCAAATTGCCCAGGCCGCAGGCGTCTACAGTTCCAGCGAGGGGGACAGCGACAACAGCGTCCAGCTCTATGAGCAGGACGGCAAAATCGCCCTGAAACGGGCCGGCAAGCCCCAGCCCTGCGTGGCGGCCGCCCAGGACCTGCTGATTGCGCCTGGCCCCTTCTCCGACGGCGGCATCCAGCTGCTGCGGGACCCCCAACGGGGCGTCTGGGGCCTGCGGACCGGCGGCCGGATTTTGACAAAGCAATAGGCGCAAAACTTTGGAAAGCAGGGGAAATAAAACTTCCTCTGCTTTTTTCTTCCGAATGGCGCGGCTGTCGCAGTATATTGTAAAAACATGGCGTAACCTCGCCGGCAGTTCCACACGATAGGCGTTTCATGGCAAGCCCCTCATTTTTTTTGGGCCTTGTTTTTTCATGCAGAATCTGGTATACTATTTATAAACAGGCAAGGGGGGACGGTTGATGAAACAACTCAAGCGGCTGCTTTCGATTCTTCTGCTCTGTCTCTGGACCTATCTTCTTTTTATGGTCGTCTTCCAGATTCACGGCTGGGACTGCGGGCCGGAAGAATTTACGCCGGAGCGTTACGCCCAGATTCGGCTGGCTAACGAGCGTTTTATAGCTGTCAAACGGCTGCGCCGGTATTTTGGCGAGGACTTTCGCCGTGTGGACGGTTACTGGCCAGAAGACGCTTTGAATGACGAAGAAAATTATGCGGCCATTTATATTTATCAGCTGACGCCGGAACTGGAAGAACAGATTCGCCAGGATGTCAAATTAGGCCCCCATGTTCGCCTGCGAAACGCGGATGAATATTTTTATTATGATATCGGGTGGGATTTTGATGGGATCGGATGGTTTTTTCATAATTGGGGCTGAGGAATGTCCCTCCGCCCTTGAAACAAATTTTGCTCCCCTTCTCCGACGGCGGCCGGATTTTGACAAAGCAATAGGCGCAAAGCTTTGGAAAGCAGCGGAAATAAAACTTCCTCTGCTTTTTTCTATAGATTTTTTACTATCTAAAAATTATATTTTTAATTATTTATTAAAGCATCTATATCAATTATATTTTTTCAATTTACTCTTGATAAATTTAAAAAATAGTTTATAATTCTATCATAGAAGGCAGAGGAAACAAATGGACGGGTAAGAAAGGAGAAAGCAAATGAAGATTTGGAAACGGTTTGCCAGCGCCCTGCTGGCGGTTGTGGTGATGCTCAGCGCAATGGCGCCAGCCATGGCGGTTGCAACAGAGGAAACGCCCAGCCCCTTCCCCGCCGGATATCAATATCCCATCCTGCCTGGCACGCCGGAATGGGACGCGCTCCAGGACAACCAGGAGAAAATCGACGCCTGCGTGGTTCCTCAGGAAATTTTAGACGCCATGACCACAGAAGAGGTGTTGGAAACCCTGCTGAATTACCCTTTGCAAACCAATATTTACGCCTTTAACAACGTACAGGCTGGAGTGGAAGTGGTTTACCGGGGATACAGCGGGGAGATTTTAGAAACCCTTTTGACTCGCCCAGATCGGGCGGAAGTGATTTTACGCCGGTATCAGAAAAATCCTGTTTCTGGAGAAAATCAATTTGATACAGCGGAAGACCAAGATACCATGGAAGCGTTGATGCAAATGGAAGAAGTGAAAGAGCTATATTCCGAAGCGCAGTTGCTAGAAATTGAACAAGCTGTCACGGAAAAATATCTGCTTCGAAAAGAGGATCGTTATTTTTCTGACGACCCTTTGTGCGAATATTTCCGCATTGAGATGGAAAGCGCAGGCGGCTCCCCTCTTCCTTATACGACAGTCTCCACTCCGAATGGCACGGCTGTCGCAGTATATTGCAAAAACATGGCGTAACCTCGCCGGCGGTTCCACACGATAAGCGTTTCATGGCAAGGCCCTCATTTTTTGGGGGCCTTGTTTTTTCATGCAGAATCTGGTATACTATTTATAAACAGGCGAGGGGGGACGGCTGATGAAACAACTCAAGCGGCTGCTTTCGATTCTTCTGCTCTTTCTCGGGACTGGTCTCAATTTTCTGGCGATTTCCCATTTTTATGGTTTAGGCTGCGGACCAGAACGCTTTTCGCCGGAAGTGATGCTTCTTTATCATTTGGGAGAAGAACGAGCAATAGCGGTAAAACGCCTCCGCAGATATTTTGGCGATGATTTTCGCAGTGTGGACGGCGTATCCCCAGAAGATGCCATCAATCTTGAAAAACAGATTGTCGTCATTCCCATTTATGGATTGACGCCCGAATTGGAAGAAGAGATCCGAAGAGAAGTCTATTTGGGGCCTCATGTCCAGCTGCGGTATACAGATAGCGAAGTATTTGATCAATAACTTTTCCAGACAAGCAAAAAGCCCCCTATGGGGGCTTTTTTATTTGCTTTGCCTATCGGCGCTGGCCGACCGCTTGCGTTTGGCGGGAAATAACGGTATAATGGGGGCAGATAGTCCCGTATCTTTGATTTTATTTTTAAGGAGGACTGCTCTGATGCAAAAGATTCAGATCGACGATTTCAGCCGCGTGAAGATGCTTTCCCAGCTCAGCCTTTCCCCCAAAGGGGACAAGGCGGCCTTTGTGGTCAGCCAGGCCCAAGTGAAGGGCAACAAGTATGTTTCTAATATCTGGCTGCTGGAGGAGGGCAAGACTCGCAAGCTGACAAACGGCGGCGCCGAGCGCAGCCTGACCTGGCTGGACGAGGACAGCATCCTGTTCCCCGGCGACCGGACCGGCAAATACAAGGCCAAGGCCGAAGAGGGCCTGAGCTACACCGTTTTCAACAAAATCAACACAGCCGGCGGCGAAGCCGAGGAATATTTCGCCCTGCCCTTCCCTGCCAGCAACCTGATTCCCCTGCCCGACGGCCGCTTCCTGTGCCTGGGCGTCTATGATAACTACGGCATGAGCGCCCAGGGCCTGGAAGGCGAGGAAAAAGCCCAGATGCTGGAGCAGATCCAAGAGGAAAAGGATTACGAAATCTTTGACGAGCTGCCCTTCTGGTTCAACGGCAAAGGCGTGATCAACAAAAAGCGCAGCCGGGTTTATCTGTGCGATATCCAAAAGGACATCCAGCAGCCCATCACCGGCCCCTATCTGCAGGTCGCCGGCCTGAAATACAGCAAAAAGCTGGGCCTGGCCCTCTATTACGGCAGCGAATACCAGTGGATGGACGAACAGAAGAGCCGTCTCTTCGTCTATGACATGGCTTCCGGCGAGAGCCGTGAAATGGACCTGGGAGGCCAATACCGGGTGCAGGCCGCGGAATTTGTGGGCGACCACATCGTGATGGCCGCCACAACCGGCCAGCGCTATGGCTCCAGCGAGAACCCCATGTTCTTCACCGTGGATGTCCAAACCGGCAAAATGAAGCTGCTGGCCGACCTGGACACCAGCCTGGGCTCCAGCGTGGGCTGCGATTGCCGGTATGGCGGCGGCTCTGCCCTCAAGGCCGGGGAAGACTGCCTGTACCACATGGAAACCACCGGTTTCTATTCCGTCATCAAAAAGCTGGACGCCCAGGGCGTTTCCACTGTGGTCTCCCCAGACGTTCACGGCAGCGTGGATTGCTTCGATCTGACAGGGGATACCTTCTATTATATCGGCATCCGCAACAACGGCCTGCAAGAGATCTACAGCTGCAACAACGGCCGGGAAACCAAGCTGACCTCGTTCAACGACGAGTATCTGGCTTCTCACAGCGTGGTAACGCCCAAATACATGAGCTTTGTGGACAAAGACGGCGTGGAAATCGACGGCTGGATTCTGGAGCCCGTAGGCTACGACCCCAGCCAGAAATACCCCGGCATCCTCAACGTCCACGGCGGCCCCAAGGCGGTGTTCGGCGAGACCTTCTTCCATGAAATGCAGTTCTGGGCCAACGAAGGCTATTTCGTCTTCTATTGCAACCCCCGAGGCGGCGACGGCAAGGGCAATCAGTTCGCGGATATCCGGGGCGAACATTACGGCGTCTGGGATTACAACGACCTGATGGAATTCACCGACAAGGTGCTGGAACTGTATCCCGCTATCGACGCCAAGCGCGTCGGCATGGCCGGCGGCTCCTACGGCGGCTTTATGGCAAACTGGATCGTGGGCCACACCGACCGCTTTGCCGCCGTGGCTTCCCAGCGTTCTATCTCCAACTACCTGAGCAAATGCCTGACCACCGACATCGGCTATTACCACAACCTCTCCGCCATGATGGCCGACCCCTGGACCAACATGGACCGGATGTGGAACAATTCCCCCCTGAAATACGCCGACAAGGCCAAAACCCCCACCCTGTTCATCCAATCGGACGAAGACTACCGCTGCTGGATGGCCGACGCGATCCAGATGATGACCGCCCTACGGATGCACGGCGTGGACACCCGCCTGTGCCTGTTCCACGGCGAAAACCACGAGCTGTCCCGTTCCGGCAAACCCAAGCACCGGATCCGCCGCCTGAAGGAAATCACCGGTTGGTTTGACAAATACATGAAATAAGACCAAGACGCCGCGGCGGGCGGCGGAAAGGATGATTGGATGCAGATTACCACAAGAGCCTTTCAGATCGAAGATTTGCCGGCTTGCCTCCAGGTTGAGGCGGAGGCTGTGCCCAGCAATCATTATTTCAAAGATGTGCTGGATTATTTTACCACTACCAAAGGCGAGCTGACCCTGGGGCTGGCGGACGGCCAGATCGCCGGCTTTGGCAAGCTGACCGTCCTGTTCGACGGCTCCGCCTGGCTGGAGCTGCTGCGGGTGGCCCCTCAATTCCAGCGCAAGGGCGTCGGCGCCCATATTTACAAGCGCTACATGGCCCAGATCCAGGAGCTGAATTGCCCGGGCGCAGCCATGTATACCGGCGTCCGCAACGTGGCCAGCGCCGCCTTGGCGGAGAAAAACGGCTTCCGCCGGGGCCAGGAGTTCCGGGGCATGAGCCTGGACGTCTCCGCCGCGCCGGCGCCGGCCGCCGCCGAGATGTCTCTGGTCCAGGATAAAGAGCGGGCCTGCCGGCTGCTGGACCCGCTGGCGGAGCAATGCGGCGGCAGACTTTCCATCAACCACACCTTTTACCGGATGAACGAGAGCACCTACGGCGGCTTCGTCTCCAACGGCTGGGTCTTCGAGAACCCGGATTCTGCGTTGGTCATGGGCGCCCGTTTCCAGCCCGCCAAAGCCTTGTATATCGCGGCGCTGGCCGGGGACAAGCAACAGGCGCTGAATTTCGCCGTGGCCCAGGCCAAGAGCCGGGGCGTGCCCAAAATCACCGCCCATTTCCCGCCTGCGGACAGCGCCATGGAGGAGTTCTATCGCCAAAACGGCTTTACTCTGGACCCCTCCGACGACGTTGTGATGGAGCGGTAAACAGACGATCGGCGCCGACGAAACGCGGCGCGCAAGCGGCCTGCGGCAGGCAGGCCGCTTCGTCTTATTCGCTTGATTAGGGAGGTATTGTATCATGCAAAAAATCTTGGATCAGGATTTGCAGGACTACCGGTTTTTATCTAACCTGCACATCATGGACGACGGCAAGCGAGCTGTGCTGGCCTGCGCCCAGGCGGACCTGGAGCAAAACAGCTACCCCTCGGACCTCTATCTGCTGAACCTGACCGACGGCCGGAAGCGCCGGCTCACCAGCCGGGGAGACGCGTCCAGCTTCGCCCCCTATGGGGAAAACAGCGTGATTTTCCCCGCCCTTCGGGAAGAGGCGGACAAAAAGAAAATCGCCCAGGGAGAGCTGCTGACGGTCTTTTATGAAATCTCCTTTGACGGCGGCGAAGCCCGAGAGGCGTTTCGCCTGCCTTTGAGCGGCGCCAGCGCCCAGCGGATTCGGCCCGGCCTCTATTTGATCCGGGCCGTCCACGACAACGCCCGGCCGGATTTTGCCTCCATGGAGGAGGGAGAGCGACGGGCCGCCTGGCGGCAGTATCAGGAGGATCAGGATTACCAGGTGTGCGACGAAGCGCCCTTCTGGTTCAACGGCCGGGGCTTCATCAACAAAAAGCGCAGCCGGCTGTGGCTCTACCATGTGGAAAGCCAGACTCTGACTCCCGTCTCCGCCCCCATGTTCGAGACTCGGGGCTGCGCCTTCTCCCCAGACGGGAAATTCCTGGCCTATTCCGGGGCTTTGACAGATAAAAAATTGAATATGTACAGCGGCCTGTATCTCTATGAGATTGAAACGGGCAAGACCTCGGAGCTCTTCCCGCCCGATCAATACAGCGGCCTGTACGCTCTGGCTTTTCTGGAAAACAAAATCGTCTTCTCCGCCGAGGAGCACGGGCCGGACTGGATGCGTTTCGGCGGAACCAACCTGTATTCGGTCAGCCTGGAAACCGGGGAAATCAAGCTGGAAGTTCCAGTGGCGGAAAACCAGGATTTCGGCGGCGCGGCGGGCAGCGACTGCCGCCGGGGCGGCGGCCTGACGCTCAAGGTCCAGGACGGCGTCCTCTATTATGTCAGCGCCTACGCTCACGACGGCGCGGTCAACGTCTGGAAACCCGGCCAGCCCGCCCGGCGGCTCACCGGCGAGGATTGCAGCGTGGATTTCTTCGATATCCAGGGCGACGTTCTGCTTACCGTGGGCTTCGCCGGCTGCGATTTGCAGGAGGTTTACCAGGCGGACCTATCCAGCGGCAGGCAGACCAGGCTCAGCGATTTCAACAAAGGCGCGCTGGAGGGCAAATATGTGGCCGCGCCTCAGCCCCTGAACTTTGTCAACAAAGAGGGGAATACCATCGAAGGGTGGGCGCTGCTGCCCAAGGACTACGACCCCTCCAAGCGCTATCCCGCCGTTTTGGATATCCACGGCGGCCCCCGGACCATCTTCGGAACCTGCTTCTTCCACCAGATGCAGACCATGGCTTCCGACGGCTGCTTTGTGCTGTTCTGCAACCCCACCGGCTCCGGCGGACGGGGCGACAAATTCGCCGATATCAGCGGCCGCTACGGCACGGTGGATTATGAAGACCTGATGCAATTTGTAGACGAAGCGCTGGCCAAATATCCCGCTATTGACGAAAAGCGCCTGGGCGTGCTGGGCGGCTCCTACGGCGGCTTTATGTGCAACTGGATCATCGGCCACACCGACCGCTTTGCCGCCGCCGCCAGCCAGCGCTCCATCGCCAACTGGGTCACCTTGTTCGGCGCCTGCGATATCGGCCTGAGCTTTGACCTGCGCGAAGTCCAAGCCACCCCCTTTACCGATATGTACAAAATGTGGGATCAATCCCCCATGAAGTTCGCCGACCGGGCCAAAACCCCCACCCTGTTCATCAACAGCATGGAGGATTACCGCTGCTGGTTGCCCGAGGGAATTTCCATGTATACCGCCCTGAAGCTCAACGGCGTGCCCGCCCGGATGTGCCTGTTCAAGGGCGAAAACCACGAGCTGTCCCGCTCTGGTAAGCCCAAACACCGGATGCGCCGCCTGAAGGAGATCAAGGACTGGCTGTATCGCTATAT
>CAJUIK010000030.1:0-3642 GCA_910585875.1 uncultured Eubacteriales bacterium
GGCCGGGGCTTATATCCTGTGCGACGAGGTCTATCGCCATCTGGACCAGGAGGACCAATGGAGCGAATCCATTGCAGACCTCTATGAAAAGGGGATTTCTGTGGGCAGTATGTCCAAAGTCTTCTCCATGGCCGGCCTGCGGCTGGGCTGGATCGCCTGCCGGGATCAGGAAGCCCGCCGGGCTTTCCTCTCCCATCGGGATTACAACCTCATCAGCTGCGGGATGTTTGAAGAAGCCGTAGCTTCCCTGGCCTTGGCCCATCAGCAGGCCATTTTGGATAGAAACCGGTCCATTGTGCGGACAAACTTGGCTATTTTGGACCAATGGGTGCAAAAAGAGCCCCTGCTCTCCTATGTCAAACCCCAATCCGGCGCCACCGCGCTGGTCTGCTACGACCTGAATATCCCCTCCCGGGAGTTCTGCCTGGCCCTCTATCAGCAGACCGGCGCCTTCGTCACCCCAGGCGATTGCTTTGGCCGGCCCCACAGCATGCGCATTGGCTACGCCTGCGCCAAAGAAACGCTGGAGCAAGGTCTGGCGGCGATCTCCTCCTTTCTGCGGGAAATTAAATCATGAGAGGCGTTATGTAAACGTATGGGAGTAAGAGGCGCTTATATCGCTATTGAAAATTCTCTGTTAAGCCAAATAATCCATGATGAGAAAAACATTCTTGAGATCGACCCCGCGCAAAGCCGCCCTTTGGATATAGATAAATCATGGCAGTCCATCCATTACCTTTTATGTAAAAATATCAAAAATGGGGAGCCCCCTATGGGCTATGTCGTTCCCATAAGAGATGATCAGGAGATAGATTGCGAATTAGAATTTGAGGCGTTTTATATTACCGCGCGACAAGTGAAAGATGCAGCCAATTTTCTAAACTCATTAGACGATAACGCTCTGAAAAATATGTATGATTTTCAATCAATGAAAGAAAATGCAGTATATCCGCTTTGCGGAAGCGAAACTGAAACAGACGCAGAATTTTTATATGAGTACATTTATTCATACCTGATAAAATTGAGAGAGTATTTTAATCAAATAGCAGAAAAAGGATACGCTATCATTTTATATTTCAGTTGAGTACGAGTAATAGAGTAAATCTTTTTGCTTTATTGGAGAAACGTGTATTTTTCAGTTTGTAGAATGACGAATTAATACATGGAAACACAGCAAAGGCCGGGCGAAATTGCCCGACCTTTGTCGATTTTATTGGGAAAAGCCGACGAATTATTCCTTAGGCGCTTCCACAGGCCCGGCTTGGCCGCCTTCGATCGGAATCAGCCAGCCGTTGATTTCCACGCCGGCAACCTGATCCCAATCCACTGGCTGATCAAACTGCCAGCGGCAGGCGCTCAGTTCCGGCGAGACAAAGGCGCCTTGGCCTTTGCCCTCAATCCGACCGCCGTCTTTCAGATAGACGACGGCGGGATTTCGGGAATAATTGTGGCCGTCGCCTGTAATATAGAGGCTCAGGGGAGATAAAATCAAATCCTGAACCAAAGCGCCGTCCACCTTTTGGCCGACTTCTATGGCGGTTTGCCGCTGAAGCGGGACAGTGACCGGCAGCTCCCAATTTCCTTGGATGGGCTCCGCCAAAACGACAAAGCCATAAATTTGATCCAAAATCAGGTCTTCCAGGTCCTCTGGACCTGCGGGGAAAGAAATTTCCTGATATATCCTGCCGTTCTGGGTGAAAATCACAGTGTCCAGGACGTCGCCGTTGTAAGCCCTGCCGATGCGGTTGGCTTCCTCGATATCTTCCTCCTTGCTCATATCCAAAGATTCCACCCTTTTGCTATAGACTGTGGCAATCAGGCGGGAGTTTTCCCGGCGGGCCTGGGCGGGCAGCTCCAGCTGCAGATGCAGCCGGCCGTCCTGAGCGAACCCGAGGGAGGAAAGGGAGGCCAGCTCCGTATCCAGCTTGGCGGGAGTCTGGTTTGGCTCCAGCGCCAGCCGGCCGTCTTCCAGGGCAAAGCTTTTGAGCGTATCGGCGGCGAGCAGCCCCTGGGGCAGCGCCGCGCTGACTCGGTAATACTGCGGCTGGAGATAGGAGATCTGCACTGTCATATTTTGCAGGCTTTCCGGCTCTTCCAGACGCTCGTTGTTATACCGGCCAAAGCGCAGTAGCGCCGTTTTGGTTTCCGGGTCGTAGCCCACGCACTCTTCCCGCACGGTCCAGGCGGAAACCATGCCCCTTTCCGCCCGATTCTTGGAAAGCCGATCCGCTTCCGGCTGAACGATCTGCCCCATCACGTCGACGCCGCCGTCTACCAGCCGGTCGCCTTGGAGGTCCCGGGCCTCTATATAAATTTCCGTGGCCATGCCGTCTGTCATAGCGGAAACTACCCGCATTTCAATGCCTTGATCTGTGACGACGGCGCCGTCTTCCACCCGCGCTATCGGCTCAAAGCCCCCCAGCTGTTGAGACAGCAGCTCCCGCAGGCCAGGAGAGGCGGCCAACGCCGCGGTTCCCAAGGTCAGCGCCGCAGCCAGCCCTGCCGCCAGCATCCGTCCCCGGCGGTACGCCCGTCGGGGCGCCTCCGCCGTCTTCAAAGCCTGAACCAGCTTCTTTTTTCCTTGCTCGGCATACCGCAGATCATCCATCTGCTTCTGGTAACGCTCCATCCAGTTCTCCTCCCAACATTGTTTTCAATTTTTCCCTGCCTCGGGCCAGCCAGGTAGAAACCAGAGCCGGCTTGACTCCCAGTGTCTGGGCGATTTCCCCCACGGCGTAGCCCTCGTAATATCGGAGGAAAATGGCCGTCCGGTATTTGGGAGGCAATTTTTGCACCGCCTCCAGCAAGTCGCTGGGCTCTGGCATTTGCACCGCCGCCAGAGCGGCCTCCTCCAAGCTGGCCCGGCGGCGGCGCCAAGCCGAGCGGTTCAGGCTTTTGCACTCGTTGATCGTCACCCGAAGCAGCCAGGCCTTCTGCCCTTCCGGCCCGCCAAACTGCCGGGGGCTGGCCACCAGCTTGAGCAGCGCGGTCTGGCAGGCGTCCTGGGCGTCCGCCAGGTTGCCCGTCCAGGAATAGGCGACCCGCAGCAGCAGGTCGGCATACCGCTCCACCAACTCCTCTGCCTGCTCTTCCGTCAGCTCCATAACGCTCATCTCCTTTGTTTGATCTTTTGGTTTCAAAAGCGCTTTCTATCTATAACACGCTTCATCCCCAGCCAATCTGTCAGACAAGAGAAAAATTTTTCGGTTGTGGCGGCATTCTCCCCTATGCTATGCTGATACAGCGTGTCGCCTGCCGAACGCCGAAGCGGAAAACCATCCTCCAAAACGGCGGAATATTGGAAAACAAAGCGGCAGAGCGCGAAGGCCTCAACCGATCCAGCGCCATTGGATCGCTCTATAGCTCTGCGCGTCAAAAAGCCTCCCTCAAAAAGGGAGGCTTTTCTGGCGGTAGGGTTCTGCTATCAAATCTGCCTTGAGAGGATAGCGGAATCCCCAAGGGGCTCGCCTAAAACGGCCCCTTAAAAGAAGCCGCCGACCCGATTATCCGTCAAATTCCAGGCCCAGCATTCCCTTTATGTCAAAATTCAGCACAAAGTCGCCCTCCGTAAAGGTTCCTTCCCATTCGTCATGCGTAAACTCGGCCATATCCACAATCGTCGGGGGAAACTGATCCCTTTTC
>CAJUIK010000030.1:3652-20059 GCA_910585875.1 uncultured Eubacteriales bacterium
CTTTTCCGGTCGAAAACGACGCTATAATCGATCCGATCTTCCCGCCAACCGTCGGAGAACGGATCGAAATAACAAAAATATCTATTCAGTGTGGGATCCAACGGCCATATGCCATAAGCCGCCGCCAGCTCTGTGGAGGCAGGCATATCGTCCCAAAAATCAAAGAAAAGGTTCCGGTTTTCCAGCTCTTCTATGTTGCAGGGGTTCAGGCTATGGGCCTGCAAAATCACTTGATCGCCTTGCCGGCAGTTCTCCCATTCGCAGGGTCGCCATTGATCGTCTTTTTCACAAAAAACCCCCTTGGTTTTCTCAAGATCATGGACGAAATCAGGATAAAATCTTCTTTTATGGTAAGGGTATAGGCGCAAGCTTGCTCGACGGCGGCTTTTGAGCCAGGGCATAGTAGAACTTGCTGTCATAAAAATTTCTTCTAATCTCCTTTCACTATGTCCGTTTTTGACAGAGAAGCAAAACGCCTGCCGGCCATTATGCCTGGCTGCGGCGTGTGACGCCCAGGTAGTGGACAATATTCAGGTCTTCGGGGATGTCCTGCCCATGGTTGCCGCAGCCGTCGGGCTGCTGGTGGACGCCGTGGTCCGGCGAGAAAGCAATCAGGCTGTTGTGGCCGGTCCAGCATCGCTCCGCCTGGTCTGCCAGCGCCGCAAAACAATTGATCTGGTTTTGCAGGGCCTCCATGGCTTCCGGGCTTTCCACGCCGGTACGGTGCATCACGTCGTCATATTGCTGGGTATAGACGCTGATGAAATCATATTGGTTTTGGGCAATCAGCTCCAGGGCCTTTTCCTTCACCTCGTCGTCATAGGGCAGATAATAATAGTCGATGGGCCGATCATTGTAAATCTTGGCCATGCTGGAATCGGCCACGGCTACCAGCGCCGTTTTCTTGCCCCCTCGGACCAGAGCGTCAAATAGTGTGTCGATCTGAATCACCGGCTTTTCATAGGCCTGGATACCGTGAACCTCCGGCAGGGCGCCGGTATACATGGTGCCGAAGCACACCGGCGTCACCGAGGGCATGGGGGAGCGCAGAGGCAGGGCCAGCTGGGTCCGAGCCAGCACAGGCTGGAACATGGGGCGGTATTTGTACAGCAGCCACTGGGCCACGGCGTCCGGGTTATACATCAGCGTCCGGGTAATGGGCCCGCCGGCGTGTTCCTGCAAAATGGCCGCGGCCCAATCCAGCCCGGCGGCGGCCTGTTTGGGGGCGGACACGCCGATAGCCTGGGCCACTGTGCCGCACAGGCGGGACAGGGAAATGGCGTTTTTGTGTTCCATATGTGTTCCTCCTATATATAGATGATAGAAAAGGGCGCTTTTCAACGCCCTTTTCGGTATGTCAGACATGGATAGAGGCTTCGCCGGCTTTCAGGTCTTTATACTTCTCCAGCACAGGCTCCACAACTTCCCGCAGGAAAACCTCCGTCTGCAAGGCGGCGCAGCCCACATATTTTTCTGGGGAAAGCAGGCTTGTCAGCTCCGCTTCCGTCACGCCGAAGACAGGATCCGCGGCGATGCGCTGGATCAGGTCGTTGGCCTTCCCTTCCTGCTTGACCTGGCGGGCGGCGGCCATGGAATGTTCCCGGATGCGCTCATGGAGCTCCTGGCGGTCCCCGCCCCGGCGCACGGCGTCCATCATGATATTTTCTGTGGCCATAAAGGGCAGTTCCTCCCGCAGATGCTTTTCAATCATCTTGGGATAGACCACCAAGCCGGAAGAGACATTGAGATAGAGGTTGAGCACGGCGTCGCAGCACAGGAAGCCTTCGGCAATGCTGAGCCGCTTGTTGGCGCTGTCGTCCAAGGTTCTCTCAAACCACTGAGTCGCGGCGGTAACGGCGGGGTTCAGAGAATCAATCATCAGATACCGGGCCAGGGCGGCGATGCGCTCGCAGCGCATGGGGTTGCGCTTATAAGCCATGGCGGAAGAGCCGATCTGGTTTTTCTCAAAGGGCTCTTCCATCTCCTTCATATGCTGGAGCAGGCGCATATCGTTGCTGAATTTGGCGGCGCTCTGGCCGATCAGGGCCAGTACGCTGAGCACTTTGAAATCCACTTTCCGGGAATAGGTCTGGCCGGAGACGGGCACGCATTGCTCGAAACCCATCTTCTGGGCAATCAAGCCGTCCAGCCGGCGGACTTTTTCATAGTCGTTGTCAAACAGCTCCAAAAAGCTGGCTTGAGTGCCGGTGGTGCCTTTGCTGCCCAGCAGCTTCAGGCCGTCCATCGTCTGCTGAACTTCTTCGATATCCATCAGGATATCGTTGATCCAGAGAGTCGCCCGTTTGCCTACGGTGGTGGGCTGGGCAGGCTGATAATGGGTGTAAGCCAGGGTGGGCAGGTCTTGATACTGCCGGGCAAAATCCGTCAGCCGCCGCAGAATCTCCGTCAGCTTGGCCAGCAGCAGCTGGAGGCCCTGGCGCATGATAATCACGTCGGTGTTGTCCCCCACATAGCAGGAGGTGGCTCCCAGATGAATAATGGGCCGGGCCTTGGGGCAAAGCTCTCCAAAGGTATGGACATGGGCCATCACGTCGTGGCGGAACTTGGATTCATATTCCGCCGCCTTTTCAAAATCAATGTCCTCGAGATGGGCTTTCATCTCGTCGATTTGCTCGTCGCTGATTTCCAGGCCCAGCTGCTGCTCCGCTTCCGCCAGCGCTACCCAGAGCCTGCGCCAAGTGGAGAATTTATATTGAGATGAAAACAGATACTTCATCTCCGGGCTGGCATACCGGGAGTTCAGCGGCGTTTCATAACTGCGATAATCCTTCATCGTTTTGTTCCGCCTTTCATGGTTCGGTTGATATCTCCCATTTTACACAAAACCCCGCAGGGTTGCAAGGTTTGCAGAGAAAATGCGAAAATACCGTATAAAAATGACGATTTTTACGCTTTTGTTCAAAAGAACGGATGTTCTTGAAAAAATAGAACGGATTTTTGTTCGTTCTGTCAATAGACTTCTCCCCTTTGTAGTGGTATCATAATAGCGTGATCACGAAATGGTCGTAAACATCGACCGAAAAGAACGGCAGAACAAAATCAGACCGAGCCATAACGTCGAAATGAGGAGGCGAAACAACAGACCCTTGTGGCTCATTTGGGAGAAAACATGAATCAGGAAATTTTTGAAAATATGGGAGGATTTTAACTATGGCTGTGAACGACAAGAAGGTTTTTCTGTACGTGGGTAAGAAAGGTGAAGAGGGCGTTTCCACATATCCCACTTACACCGACGCTCAGATCAAGGCGTTTAACGCCGACGAGTTCGTGCTGACCGGCAGTAATTACTATCACTGCCTGAAAAGCAAGGCTGCAATGGATGAATATATTGCAGCCCTCCTCAAGCTAGCCAAACAGGTGATCCGGTGTACCGGTAAATTCATCTGGCTGGGTATTCCCCGCCCGCCTAAGCCAGAAAAGCGGATTACTTTGGAAGAGTACAAAGGCTATGCTAACCGATATTTGGCGGAGTTTATTGTACCTGTTCGAGATGAACTGAAGAAGCTGAAAACTTCCAGCGGGGACGATTATTACTATGTCTATGTTCAAGGGTTCTATATGAACGATGAACATGTTTCCCGTAGCGATCTGTGGTTTGGCGTGGACTTCTCTTACTCCGACCTGTTGTCTCATCCTCAAATCAAGATGTACAGCATGATTTCGGACGCGTTGAAGACTTCCGCCTATGGATGGAAAAAATTGCTCTGGGTTCCTTACGCCGGACGAGGCGGCAACTTCCACACAACCTACGCCGATATCGCGTATATCGCCAACACCACCGACATCTTTGACACGGTGCTGTTGCAGCCAGGCGTGTACTTTCATTATGACCCCGATGAGAAAGACACTCGCCCCATTGCGTTGAATTTGGATGTGATTCGCAACTCCATGAATCGGCAAGAAGTACGCACCCGCGACGCAAACGAAAATACCGATAAGCAGGTAGTAGCCAAGCGGTCTTCCACAAAGATTGGCTGCCAGATGGAGATTGACGAGCAAATATTTGTGAACAAGCTTCGTTTGGACAACTACAACTTGTCCTTCAACGCCTTGAACAGTATCAAGGTCACCAAACCCGCCAACCGCCACTTTAGTTTTTACTGGGGCGACGACACAACAGCCATGGACCGTTTGACAAAACAAGAAATCAACTACTTCTTTAACCAGCTCTAACCCCCTTTGGGAGGCAGATTTTTATCTGCCTCCTTTTTCTTTACAAATACATCCACGTATGATAAAATAGATTTACTATAATTGAAAAGGAGCGCTTGGTATGAAAAAACTGCGGAAATTCTATTGCTTTTTCACCGCCGCTTTTGCTTGCGCCCTATTGTTGGGAGTTTCTGCTTATGCGGGGGAAACTTCCACGATTGGGGAACACCGGAAAGTGAGCGCCGAGCTTTTTCTCACCGACCAAGGGGAGGTCTACAGCTGGCGAAAATACGACGGCAACGGCTATTTTGCAGACCCCGCAAAACCGATAAAAGTCCCAGGCCTCTACGATATTGTAGAAATAAGTGGAAGTCTTGCTCATGGCGCCGCCATTGACTCTAAGGGCGATTTATATGCTTGGGGCGGATATTTGTCTGTTTATCCTTCTCCTGGAAAAATCTTGTCTAATGTTGTATCGGTAAGCGTTGCCTCCTACGGCTATGCTGGAGCGGCTGTTACGGCAGATGGCAGTCTCTATGTCTGGGGCGAATTCTATACCGGAGATGATAAATATAAAACCTTCGACCGTCCCTATCAAACAGACGGCTTTACAGAAGTCGCCGCAGTATGTTGCGAGAATAACGGATTTTCTGTTATCATGAAAAATGGGGATTTATATGTAGGAAGTCTTTCTGTTTTTATGAAAAATACAGACCTGCACAATAAAGCTCTTCAAGACGGGCCCAAACTAACCGATGTTGTTTCCATCAGTTGTGGGAATTTTTTTGATCTTGCCTTGACGAAAAACGGCGACCTTTACACATGGGGAGAAAATTGGGATAACGCCCTTGGCCAACCCTCTGGCAGCCTTTCCACGCCGCTGATGAAAAATGTATCCGCCGCCTGCGCTGATTTGGCCGGCGGAATAGCTGTCACTGCCGACGGACAGACCTACCTTTGGGGCACGGTGGAAAATCTAAGCGAAAAATCTTACTTTAGCTATGCGGCGCCAACCGCTTTTGACACAAAAGGGAGAACCTTTACGGCCATGGCCGCGCAAAACGGTACGCATATTGGCATGACTGCGGAGGGAGAGCTATGGATCTGGTATGGGAAAGACCCCTGCAAGCTGCTGGGCAAAACAGGGGATTATTCTCCGACTCCTTTCGAACCCGACCTTTCCAAGCTTCCTGTTGGTTACCTGGCCTCCCGGCGAACCATTGCGCCTGGGTTTTTGGTGAAGGAAAACGGCGATCTGTATCGCTGGGTTATGGAGGACGACCGAGAAACCCGGTATTTGGAGAAAATAGATGGAATTTCCAATGTGGTGGATATCAGCGCGGCCTATGGTTACGGTTCCCATTTGCCGGTTCGTATCGCCGCCGTCACAGCGGACGGCAGCTTATATACTTGGGGCAGCGGCAGCTCCTATGAGGAAGAAAAGCCCTTGCTCCATCCGCAAAGCGAGAATATCCCAGTGAAATCCGAGCTGACCGACGTGGTTTCCGTCCATTTAGGCGCTTATGGCGGCGGCGCGGCGCTGACGGCCCAAGGCGAAATGTATATCTGGGGCTCTCTTTATATCGGAGACGACAAAAAGAACAACTATCAGGCGGTTTACAGAGATATCAAAACGCCGGAAAAGGTGGAAGGTCTGTCCGACCTGGTGGACGTCAGCTGCGACGGCGCCACCTATGCCGCCGTCACCCGAAGCGGCGATTTATATCTCTGGGGGCTGGAAAGACGATATAATGAAAACAATATCAAAGTGCCCAACAACACCACAAAACCCCACAAAATCGCCGAAAATATCCGGCAAGTGGAGCTGACTCGGGAAAATTGTTTTGCTATCACAAAAGACGGCCGCGTATACCAATGGTATGAAGATCCTACCAGAATGAATGTTTTGGATATGCCTCCTATTAAAACATTGTCCTGCGGCGAAATGTTCTACTACGCCGCTGTTACCCAAGACGGCCAGCTCTATATGTGGGGTGACAGCAGAACGGAATATCACGATGATGAAGGAAACTTTTCCAGCCATATTCCCATCCTGATCGAATACGAGGGCAAAAAAACAGCCCAAGTTTCCCTGGGCTGGGGATATACCCAGGTTGTAGATGAAGAAGGTAAGCTTTATCTATCGGGGCGACATGCTTCCGGCAGTTATGTCGCCCCCTATCATCCGGGTCCTGATGTGGAAAGCCGAAAAATCCCCGTTTACCATTCCTCCGGCATCCGGGTTCCCGGCAAAATAACCGGCAGCATGGAGAAATTGCAGGCCGGGTCGGGGAAGGTTTATCAAGCCGGGCAGTTTTCTGATGTGGACGAAGGCAAGTGGTACGGCGTCCAGAACCAGGGGACTGTCCGAGACGCCTATCAGTTGGGGCTGATGGACGGCATGGGCGACGGAACCTTTGCTCCCGAAGGCGGCTTGCGGATTTCCGAAGCGCTGAAACTGGCCTGCGCTGTGCGGGCCGCTTATACCGGCGACCAGATTCCTGCCGCCGCCAAAGGCCAGCCCTGGTACGCTCCTTACGTCCACTACGCCGTATCCAACGGCATGATGGAAATCGGCGAATTTGAGACTTATACTTCCTATGCCTCCCGGGCCCAAATGGCCTATCTGTTCGCCGCCGCTTTGCCGGAAGACCAGCTGACTCTCTCCGACCAGGCTGCTTTGCCCGGCGACGTGGCCGATTCCCATCGCTACGCTGCCCAGATTCGTCTGCTCTATCGGGCCGGCGTACTGCAAGGCGAGGATTCCTCCGGCGCCTTCCATGGCGACTCCGGCGTCACCCGCGCCCAAGCCGCCGCTATCATCTCTCGATTGGCTCTGAATGGAAAAACCGCATAATCATATTTCTCTCCGAAGCGCAAAAACAGGAGCGGCGTCCCGCTCCTGTTTTTTTATGCTTTTCTTCTTTTGTAAATCACAATCTCCGGATCCTGGCCGCCGCAGCCGTATTCGCACACCAGCAGATGAGTCTCGTCCCCCGCCAGCCCATAGCATCGGTCGTTTCCCGGAATCTCCACCTGATTGCCCAAATAAATATTTTTGTCCTCCAGCAGCTGAACAGTCTGGCCGTTTGGCAGCGTATAGACCAGATTGATATAAAACCCGTTGAGCAGGTTCAGGTCCCTCACCTGAAGCCCTGGCACATTCAAGGCGTTGAACTCCCGAATCAACTGTTCTTTCAGCCGCTGGAATGCCTCCAGCCCCCCTTGCTTGAAGCGCTGGGCGGCTACGCAGACGCCGCCAAAAGGGCTTCCGCCTGTTTCCAGGCAGCCGCCGCACTGCTCTTTGCGCCTGCATTCCGCGCAGCAATGAGAACCGCAGATCGCTGTCTGTTGAGAATGTCCCATAGGCGTTACCGCAAAAAGCCCTCCACAATTTTTTCCTCGGCCTGCTGTTCCGTCAAGCCCAGGGTTTGCAATTTGAGCAGCTGTTCGCCGGCGATTTTGCCGATGGCCGCTTCGTGAATCAAGGCGGCTTCCGGGTGGTTGGCGATCAGCTCCGGCGCGGCGGCCACAGCGCCGTGGCCGATCAAAATGGCGTCGCATTCCGAATGGCCTGTGCAAGGGGCGTTGCCATAGACCTTGGAGCGGAAATCCTGGCGGGAATGGTCTTTGGCCACCGAGCGGGAAATCAGGTCGCAGCCCGCCCCTGGGCCGTTGATTTCCACATCAAAGCTGGTGGCGGCCTGCTGCTCTCCCTCGGTGAGCAGCCGCTCCCGCACCAGCAGCCGGGCGTCTTGGGCCAGCTTGGCTTGGGTGACCCGGTCCGTCCTGTCCACGCCGCCAATCTGAACGCTTTCTATCTCCATCTGTCCCCCGGCGGCAATTTCAATATAGGTCTGGGGGTTGATCACCCGGGCCCCGGCGCCTTCGCCGGCGCCGACGTGTTTTTCGATATAGACCGCCCGAGCCTTTTCCCCGACGAAAAACCGGTGGATCCCGTTGTGCCGGGCTTCCTCTTCCCCTTCTGAATGGACGCCGCAGCCGGCGACGATGGTGATATCGGCGCCTTCGCCGATGTAAAAATCGTTGTACACCAAATCGTCCACCCCGCTTTTGGTGACGCAGGCGGGGATATACGCCGTCTCCCCCTTGGTCCCCGGCGCTACGATGATATCGATGCCGGGCTTGTCCGCCTTCGTCTCAATGCGAATATTGGCGGTGGACCGGCGGCCGGCGCACAGGCCGTCCTCTCGGATGTTATAAGCGGCGTTTTCCGGCTCGCCCATCCATCCGGCCACGATGTCCAACAGCTTCCCTGTCACATGGTTCATGCCTGAGCCCCCCTTTCCAGCGGGCAGGCGCAGCCCGCCGGCTTGGTTTCCCCTGGGAAAAGCAGAGGGAAAATTTCCTCCTTGGTTCCCCGATGCTCCACGACGCCGCCGGATACCACCAAGATTTCGTCGGCAATCTCCAGAATCCGCCGCTGATGGGAGATGATCAAAATAGACCCCTCCCCCTTGCGGGCCAAGCCCTGGAAGACCTGGACCAGGCTGTCGAAGCTCCACAGATCGATACCCGCCTCCGGCTCGTCGAAAACGGCCAGCCGAGGCTTGCGGGCCAGCACAGTGGCGATTTCAATGCGCTTGATTTCGCCGCCAGAAAGGCTGGCGTCAATCTCCCGATCCACATAATCCCGGGCGCACAGGCCCACTTGAGAGAGCCAGGCGCACATGGCGTCTTCCGCCAGGGCGCCGCCGGCGGCCAGCTCCATCAGATCCCGGACGGTCAGGCCCTTGAAACGCACCGGCTGCTGGAACGCATATCCCACGCCTGCCTGGGCCCGCTGGGTCACATCCATGCCGTCCAAAGGCCGGCCGTCCAGCAGAACCTGTCCTCCGTCCTGCTTTTTGATGCCGGCGATGATTTTGGCCAGCGTGGTCTTGCCGCCGCCGTTTGGGCCGGTGATCACCGTGCATTTGCCGTCCTCCGCCCGCAGGCTGACGCCCTTCAAGATTTCTTTCCCACTCTCCGGCAGGCTCCATCGGATGTTCTTTAATTCTAACATTCCCTTTTCCCCTTCCGCTTTTTCAAGGGTTAATCTATACTAATTTTATCATGTATTCCCGGGCCGTCAAGCCCTAATTGGGAAAAACGCGCCTCAAGGGCTTCTTTCCCTGCAAAAATCCCCCTATCGCGGGCCGCCCCAATCCAATCTGGAGCGGCGCGGCAAATAGGGGGATTTTTCAGCCGGCGCCCTTTGGGCTGCGGCTCTTTACTTCTGGCGATAGAGCATTCGGATGGAATTGAGGACGCACAGCATGGCCACGCCGGTATCGGCGAAGACCGCCGCCCACATATTGGCCTTGCCGGTCAGGCCCAAAACCATCACGCCCACTTTCACCGCCAAGGCGAAGACCACGTTTTGCCAAGCTATCCGGTTGGTGGATCGGGCGATCTCCAAGGATTGGGGCACGGCCTCCATGGCAGAGGTCATAAACACCACGTCGGCGGCCTCGATGGCGGCGTCCGCGCCGCTGCCCATGGCCGCGCCCACGTCGGCGCCGGCCAGCACAGGGGCGTCGTTAATGCCGTCGCCCACAAACATCACCGGACCGTGTTTGGCGCGGATCTGCTGCAAATGCTCCAGCTTTTCCTCGGGCAGCAGCTGGGCGTGAACCTCGCCCACCCCCGCTTTCCGGGCCGCGGCCTGGGCGCTCTGCTCGGCGTCGCCGGTGAGCATGGCGGCGGCGATGCCCTGACTCTTGATTTGGCCCACGGCGGAAGCGGCGTCTTCTTTCAGCGTGTCGTTGATCAGCAGGCCGCCGATGAATTTGCCGTTCAGAGCGATCAGCGCTTCTGTGCCGTAGTCTTTGTTTTGATATTGGCTCAAGTCAACCTGATGCTCTTCCATCAGCTTTCGGTTGCCGCACAAAGCCTGGCCAGCCTTCAACTGGGCGCGGATGCCTTTGCCCGCCAGCTCTTCCACAGCCCGAGGATTTTCCGGCTCCAGGCCCGCCTGTTTGGCGGCGGCCACAATGCTGACGCCGATGGGGTGGGTGGAATTCTTCTCACAGGCTGCTGCGACGGCCAGCAGCTGGGCTTCTGAACCCCCCTTCGCCGGCATGGCCTTCTGGACGGAAAAATCCCCCTTGGTAATCGTTCCGGTTTTATCCATAACCACGGCTTTGACGTTTTTCATGGCCTCCAGAGAGACGCCGCCTTTGAACAGGATACCCTTTTTGGAGCCCGCGCCGATGCCGGCGAAAAAGGCCAAAGGCACGCTGAGCACCAGGGCGCAGGGGCAGCTGATGACCAGGAAGGACAGAGCGGTATAGACCCAATAATTCCAATCGCCCGTTACCAGCGAGGGAACGACGGCGGTGGCCAAAGCCAGGCCCACCACCACAGGGGTGTAAATCCGGGCGAACCGGGTGATAAATTTATCGATCTGGGGCTTGCTGGCGGCGGCGTTTTCCACCGAATCCAGGATACGGGTGACCATGGATTCCTCCAAAGGTTTTTCCACCCGCATTTTGAGCAGACCAGAGGTATTGACGCAGCCAGAGGTGACGCTGTCGCCGGCCTGAACCTTGACGGGCACGGGCTCGCCGGTGACGGGGGAGGTATCGACGCGGCTCTCCCCTTCTACAACGGCGCCGTCCAGGGGGATTCGGTCGCCGGGGCGGACAATCAGAATATCCCCTACTTTGGCCTGGCCGGCCGCAATCTGCTTGGAGCCGCCGGCGGTAACCAGCTCCACCACTTCGGGGCGCATATCCACAGCGTCCATGATCTGGCTGCGGCTCTTTTCCACAGCCCGATGCTCGAAGTATTCGCCCACCCGGTAAAAGAGCATGACGCCCACCGCTTCGGCAAAATCGCCGATGGCCAGCGCGCCCAAGGTAGCCACGCTCATCAAAAAGTTTTCGTCAAACACATGACCCCGGAACAGGTTTTTACCCGCTGTCAACAGCACCTGCCAGCCCAGGATGATATAGGCCGCCAAAAAGGAGACTCGGGCCGCCAGCTCGCCGGCGTCCAGCCGCTGGACGGCGATGCCGGCGATAAACAGGGCCGCGCCGGCCAGGATGCCCCAAAGGGTTTGCTTCTCCTCCCGGCCCTCCTCTTCCGAGGCTTTTTTCTTTTCCTCTCGGGGCTCGATTGTGGCCTGGCTCTCGATACTCCGGGCAATCTGCCGCATTTGATCCAACAGGGCGTCGGGGTTTTTGGCCGTCACCCGCAGCTGCTTGGTGGCAAAAGTCAGCGTGGCGTCCTCCACCTCCGGCAGTTCGTTGATCTTCCGCTCGATTTTGGCGGCGCAGTTGGCGCAGTCCAAATTCTCGATGAGGTAAATCTTGCTCCGATACCCCGCCGGCGTCCGTTCTGGCCGGGGCTCGATAGTAGCTTGGCTCTCCACGCTCCGGGCAATCTGCCGCATTTGATCCAACAGGGCGTCGGGGTTTTTGGCCGTCACCCGCAGCTGCTTGGTGGCAAAAGTCAGCGTGGCGTCCTCCACCTCCGGCAGTTCGTTGATCTTCCGCTCGATTTTGGCGGCGCAGTTGGCGCAGTCCAAATTTTCGATGAGATAAATTTTCATCACCGCGTCCGCAGAAATCTGCTTGTGTTCATGATGGTGATGATGCTCATGACTGTGATGATCATGGCCGCAGTCGCACTCTTCCCCATCCCCATGATGGTGATGATGCTCATGGCCGCAGCCGCACTCTTCTCCATCCCCGTGATGGTGGTGATGCTCGTGGCCGCAGCCGCACTCTTCCCCATCTCCGTGATGGTGATGATGCTCATGACCGCAGCCGCATTCTTCTCCATCCCCGTGATGGTGGTGATGATCATGTTCCAGGTTTTCTTTTGCAGTCGGGCTGTGCGCGTTTTTTTCGTTGGCTTTCGGCATATCTTTTCCTCCTGCCTCTCTTTACGCAAAAATTGGATTTTCTATAGATATTTATCAAGAACGGTATTGAAGCGGGCCAAGATATCCACGTCGCCCCGCTCAATGCCCTCTTTGACACAGTGGTTCAAATGTTCTTTCAGGATGATTTTTCCTAACTTGCTCAAGGAGCCTTCGATGGCGGAAATTTGGAGCAGGATCTCCTCGCACTCCTTGTCTTCTGTCAGCATCTGGCGCACAGCCCGCACATGGCCTTCGATGGCGGCCAGCCGGTTGTCGACAGATTTGTCAAAATGAATGGACATTGGCGTTCCTCCTAATCCCTACCCCCCTGGGAGGGGGTCTGTCTGTATAGTACTATGCCTCCGCCCCAATGTCAACCTCGAAGCGGGCATTTTTCACCGCGGCAATCTGGATTTATTGAGATTTTTTAGATTTTTACTCTTTTTATTCCCAATTTGAGACGCCGTCCGCCGTCCGTTTTCCCCTAACCTGTCCTTTATCGCGCGAGAAAAAGGCAGGCCCCCGGAGGAGAGCCTGCTTTTTCCTTTGTGATTCCCCCTGCCGTTCAAGCCGGTATTTGCAGCTGTTGGCCGGGATAGATCAAATCGGGGTTGCGGACGCCGTTTTGCCGCGCTATCTGCTCCACTGTGACGCCGTATCGCCGGGCGATGGCCCACAGCGTGTCCCCAGGCTGAACCAAAACCGTCTGCTCCTCCGGCCGGGGGCTGGGGTCGGTTTTTTCCCAATCCATGGCCGGGGCGAACCGATCCAAATCCACATTGCCCTTTATACCAGATACTTGGCCCTGGCTGGTATATTGGAACCCGGCCCAGGTCGCCCAGGCGCCCCCCTCCCGGGGCTGATCCGGGCCGTATTCCGCAATCCAGAGGGGGTATCCGCTCAGCCTCTGGTCAAAAACATGGGCTGCGTCCCAACTGTTGGAATAGACGGCCGGTTTAC
The DNA here is from genome assembly GCA_910585875.1 of uncultured Eubacteriales bacterium. Taxonomy (GTDB): domain Bacteria; phylum Bacillota; class Clostridia; order Oscillospirales; family Butyricicoccaceae; genus Pseudobutyricicoccus. The sequence goes on from CAJUIK010000030.1 coordinate 16,659, forward strand.
ATCCGCAAAGCTCCTCCAACCGGGTCAGATAGGCCAGGGCCGTCTGATTGATCTGCTCCCTGTCCAAGCCGCCGAAGCTCTCAAAGTCCATGGCGGGCCGGCAGTCCATCTCCAGCCCTTCCATCAGCCCGGCAAAAAATTCCGCCTGTTCCCGGGCTTGTTCCGGGCTGCGGGCGGTGACATAGTGGTAAAAACCCATTTTTATCCCCGCAGCTTTGGCTTTCTGGTAGTTGGCCCGCCAATAGTCGTCCTGCCGCCCTTGTCCCACGGCGGCCCGGATATAAACCGTCCGAATTCCCCAATCCCGGGCCTGCTCAAAATCGATTTCCCCCTGCCAGGCGCTGACGTCCATGCCCTGGACGGGCTGTCCCTGGGGCTCCAAAGCCCAAGCCGGCGCCCCCAGGCCAAACGCCAGGCAAAAGGCAGCCAACGCCGCCGCTATTCTCGTTCTCACAACCAATCGCTCCTTCCCTCCCCGCGCCTTCCGCCGCGCGGTCCTTCCATTCTATGCAAAGGCCGTCGGAACTGCGCCGGGCTTGGGGAAAAAGCAAAAAAACAGGCCGAACCCCCAGAGGTTCGGCCCATTCGGTCTTCTTTTTTCGCCTATCTTCCCGCTATGATGGATTTATTTTTCCACCGGCCCGAGAGATAGTAGGCGCCGGAAATCAAAATACCGGCTAGCCAGCCTATGACATAGCAATAGAACAGATTGTCCCGGCCGAAGCGGTCCGCCAGGAAATAGGCCACTGGAATACGGGCGGCCCACAGGGAAACCAGGCTGGAAATCATGGGGATCACCGTCTCGCCGGCGCCCCTCATCACCGCGTTTAGGATGAACATGATAGAAAACACGGCGTAAAACGGCATAATCCGGTCCAGATAGGCGCAGCCTGCGGCGATGACCGCCGGGTCCTGGGTAAACAGGCGCATACAGAAGGGCCCCAGGGGCACAAACAGAATAGCCACCGCCACATTGACCGCCACCGACATGGCCAGGGCGGAGCGCAGCCCCTTGTTGACCCGCTCCATTTTGCCCGCGCCGATATTTTGGCCCACATAGGTGGTGACGGCGATGCCAAAGCTCTGCACCGGCATAAATCCAAAGGTATCCAGCTTGTTGGCGGCCTGGAACCCGGCGATAAAGGCGGTGTCATAGCGGTTGATCAGCGTCTGGAGCACCATGACGCCGATGGAAAACAGGGCCTGCTGGATGCCCGAAGGCACGCCCAGCTTGAGCGCCCGCAGGAAAAGGCCCTTGTCAAAATTCCATTGGAAGGGCCGGACGGCCAGCTCTGGATAATGCTTGTTGATATAGAAAATACCAAAAATCCAGGAGCTGAACTGGGCGATAATGGTGGCCAGCGCCACCCCGGCCACGCCCCAGCCGAAGACGGCCACAAACAAAAGGTCCAGCACAATATTGATGACGCAGGCGATAGCCAAAAACAGCAGCGGGGTCTTGCTGTTGCCCAAGCCCTGCAAGATGCCGGAATTCACATTGTAGCCCATATTGCCGACGACGCCGGCGAACACCACCATCACATAAACCCGGGCCATGTCGTAGGCGTCGGCGGGCACGTTCATCAGCCGCAGCAGGGGCCCGGCCAACAGCACTCCCGCCGCCGTCAGCGGGACGGCGCCCGCCAACATGGCGTTGTAAATCGTCCCGATGGTTTTGCGCAGGTTTTCCTTGTCCCCGGCGCCGTAAAACTGGGAAATCATGACGGTCGCGCCGGCGCCCAGCCCCATGAACAGGGACACCAGCATAAAAATAACCGGGAACCCGGTGCCCACGGCGGCCAGGGCTGCGTCGCCCACAAAATTGCCCACCACGATGCTGTCCACCATGTTGTAAAGCTGCTGGAGCACATTGCCCGCCAGCAGCGGCAGGGCGAACAGGCAAATCAGTTTGGCCGGGTTGCCCGTCGTCATGTCGGTGGTAGCCTTCTTGCTCTTTGTCTCGCTCATCTCGATTGTCTTACCTCCTTTGCAATCCGTCCGCGGCTGAATCAGCGACGCGGCTCTCTATTTAAGCGTTAAATTTTATGATACCAAACTTTTCTCGTTTTTGCAACGCCTGTTTTTTCACCCAGCCAAAGGGCTGGTATCCCAAACAATACTATCTATCAAAAATGACAGTACTTGTGTTTTATTCTCCGGCGGTTTATCATCGTTTCATCTTCAACGCCGCGATTTTCAGAAAGGAGCGTTTTTTATGCACTTCACCGGAACCATCTGGCGGCCGCCCTACGAGGCCGGCTCTCTGCTGCTCCAGGTCGCCGCCGGATGCACTCACCACAGCTGCAAATTCTGCACATTGTACCATGACCTGCCCTTTTCCTTCCGCCTCTCCCCCATGGAGGAGATCGAGGCCGACCTGCGGGAGGCCCAAATGGGGCTTTGCGACCCTATGGCCCAGCTGTCCCTGCGGCTTCAGGGCATTCCCCGGCCGGCCCAGCTCCGCCGGGTCTTTCTCACCGGCGCAAACCCCTTCGCCTTGTCTTATGACAAGCTGGAAGCAATCGCCGGGCTGATTCGCCAATATCTCCCTTCCTGCCAAACCATCGGCTGTTTTGCCCGGGTGACGGACATCGCCGCCAAAACCGGCGAGCAGCTTCGGCGGCTGGCCCGGTTGGGCTTTGACGGCCTTTCCATCGGCGCCGAAACCGGGGACCCTCAGGCTCTGGATTTCATGGACAAGGGCTACGGCGCCCAGGACGTGGCCGACCAAGCCCGCCGGCTGGACCAAGCTAAAATCGGCTATCATTTCACCTATCTGGCGGGTATTTCCGGCGCGGGCCGGGGCCGGGAGGGGGCGCTGGCCTCCGCCGAGATTTTTAACCAGACCAACCCGGGCATCCTCGTCTGCTCCATGCTCACCGTCTTCCCCGAATCCCGGCTTTACCAGGAGATTCAGCAGGGCCGCTGGCAGGAGGCGGGGGAAATCGAGAAGCTCCAGGAAATCAAAACCCTGATAGCGGCCCTGAACATCCCCGTTCATTTCGCCACCCTGGGCGCCTCCAACGCCATTTTTGTGGAGGGGGATTTGCCCCAAGACCGGGCGGCCATGCTGGCCCAGCTGGACCAAGCCTCCCGCCCGGAAAACGAAGCCCCGCTGCGAGAATACCGCCAAAACCTCAAACACCTATAGTCGCGGCGGCGCGACGGCCGTACTCCGTATCAGCTCTACGTCTTATGTGCCTAACTGCCCGCAGCCGCAGCCCGGCTCCATCTTCCCCTTGCCCCCCAACCGGTCGCGGCGGCGCGACAGGCATACTCCGTATTACCTCAGCGCTCCACGCCCCTCGCTGCCCGCAGCCGCAGCCCCGTCCTCCCCTTGGCCCCCAACCGAACCCCGCCGGGAGGCCGGGGGAAGGTCGGGAAGGGGGCCGGCCCCCTTC
>CAJUIK010000031.1:0-617 GCA_910585875.1 uncultured Eubacteriales bacterium
CGGCCTGGCAGGCCATGACTGAGCAGAGTTGGCGAAGAACCCGAGCCGTCAATACGTTGGCGTTGCCCAGGCTCTTGTGGATCAGGGCGCCGGAATGACCGCCCGAAAGGCCCCGGATTTGGATGGTAATCTTGTCGCCCCGGGCGGGCTCCATCTCCATATCCAGGGTGATGTCCGTCACCTGGCCGCCGGCGCTGCCGCAGCAGAAGGAGCCTTCGGGGCCGCAGTCCAGGTTGATCAGCCGGCGGGATTTGATGCGGTCGAACTCCAGGTTGTGGGCGCCGATGAGGCCCACTTCCTCCGAGGCGGTGAAGATGCACTCCAGAGGCGGATGAACCAGGTCCTCTTCTGTCAGCAGCGCCATCATCCAGGCCAGGGCCACGCCGTTGTCCGCGCCCAAGGTGGTGCCTTCGGCCCGCAGGATATTGCCCTCTACTGCCAATTTGATGGGGTCTTTTGTGAAATCATGCTCTACGCCCCGGTTTTTTTCGCACACCATGTCGGTGTGGCCCTGGAGCATCAGCGGCGGCAGGTTTTCGCAGCCTTTGGAGCCGGGTTTTACAATATAAACGTTCAGCGCCTGATCCCGGTAGGCTTCCAGGCCGTGTTCCTCGGCG
>CAJUIK010000031.1:627-19945 GCA_910585875.1 uncultured Eubacteriales bacterium
AGCAGATACTGGCTGATCGCCCGCTCGTTGCCCGAGCCCCGGGGGATCTGGCTGATTTCTTCAAAATACCGCAGAGCCTGTTTGGGCTCTCTGTCGCTCAACAAATATTTCATGTCGTCGCGCCTCCTATGTCAAATAAAATTTGGAACAATCAATGTTGCAGGGCCATTTCCGCCACATATTCCGGCGTGCCCTCTTCCAAGCGCCGGCCGCCGGTGAAAGCGAAGCCATGGGACTGATAAAACCGGACGGCGGCTTGATTTTTCTCCAGCACCCAAAGCCGCCGGGCGCCCTGTTCCACGGCGAACCGCAGCAGCGCGCCCCCGACGCCCTGCCCCTGGAAAAAGGGGTCCACATAGAGCTGGCGAAGCTCCCCTTGGCCTGCGTCGGCCAGTCCTTTGACCACGCCCTCCTCTTCCCAGACGAAGGTTTCGTCCAGGCTCAGCTGCCCGGAAAGGTATTGGTTGGCCAGAGGCAGCACCTGCATCTGGCCAAAAGACACCGGGTCGTTTTGAAAAATGGGCCGGTAGGCCGTCCGCTTGGCAAAAATCAGGATCTCCGCGATGCGGGAAATATCCTCCCGCCGGGCTTTGCGAATGCGCTCCATAGGAAATCTCCTCACTGTTTTCGGAAAACGCCGCTCCTTTGGATAGGGTTGAGAGGCCAAAGACGGCGTCTCAAGGCGTTCCAGAGGCCGCCCGGCCAATTTGACCTTTTGGCGGTATCACCATTTTATCATGTTCCCGCTGGCCTTTCAATAAAAACCCCTTGACAAACCAAGGCGGGGATAGTAAAATCCAACTGTACTAATTTAAATAGTACACATAATACGATTCATACAGTTTTCTGCAAAAAACAAGAGGAGGCGCCGCGGTGTGATCGTCATCGATTATAAGGACAGGCGGCCCATTTACGAGCAGATTATGGCCGGGGTGGAAGATCTGGCGGCCCGGGGGGCGCTGAGCCCAGACAGCCAGCTGCCCTCTGTGCGCCAGCTGGCCATGGAGCTTTCCATCAACCCCAACACCATCCAGCGGGCCTATTCCGAGCTGGAGAAGGCCGGGGTAATCTATTCGGTAAAGGGCAAAGGGAATTTTGTGACGGCGAACCCCGGACGGCTGCGGGAGGAAAAGCTCCGCAGCCTGCTGGAGGAAATGGCCCGGCAGGTAACGCGGGCCATGGAATTGGGGGCCACGGAGGAGCAGCTGGAACAATGGCTGCGCCAGACCATGGACAAACGAGGAGGGAAGAGAGAATGATACAAGCCGCTGACGCGACCAAGCGCTTCGATGGAAGGCTGGCTGTGGACCATGTGAGCGCCCAGATCAACCAGGGCAGCGTGTTCGGCCTCATCGGCTCCAACGGCGCGGGCAAATCCACTTTCCTGCGGCTGGCCGCGGGCATCCTGAAGCCGGACGAGGGCTCCGTCCAGCTGGACGGACAGGAGATTTTTGAATCGCCTCGAGCCAAGAGCAGGATTTTTTATATTTCAGACGAGCAATATTTTTATTCCAACGCCTCGCCGGCGGAAATGCGGGATTTTTATTGCGCAGTCTATCCCAATTTCGATAAATCTCGGTTTCAGACGCTGCTGCGCACCTTCGATCTGGAAGTTGATCGGAAAATCAACGCCTTTTCCAAGGGGATGAAAAAACAGCTTTCGGTGATCTGCGGCGTCTGCGCCAATACAGAGTATCTGTTTTGCGACGAAACCTTCGACGGCTTGGACCCGGTGGCCCGCCAGGCGGTGAAAACCCTGTTCGCCGGGGAAATCGCCCAGCGAGGGCTGACGCCGGTGGTGGCCTCCCACAACCTGCGGGAGCTGGAGGACATCTGCGACCATGTAGGCCTGCTCCACCGAGGCGGTATTTTGTTCAGCCGGGACCTGGACGATATGAAGCTGGGGATCAACAAGGCCCAATGCGTCTTTGACGAACCCATTGCCAAAGAGGATTTCGCCCCCCTGGAAGTGATGCAGCTGGAAAAGCGGGGCAGCCTGTATACCGTCACCGCCCGAGCGAGTCGGGACGAGCTGGCGGCCCGAGTCCAGGAGCTACGGCCGGTTTTTTACGAGGTGCTGCCCTTGACTTTGGAAGAAATTTTTATCAGTGAAACGGAGGCGCGCGGATATGACGTCAAAAAACTTCTCTTCTAAGGCCCAGGAGGAGCGGCGGCTGGCCGTTCGCCTCTGCCGGGAAAAAACGCGCCGCAGCTTGTGGTCCCTGTGCCTGTTTGGGCTGCTGTTGTTTTTCTGCATGACGCTGCCCACAGCCATTGGGACGCAGCAGACGCTGAGCAACCAAAAAGTCTTGGAATGGACGACGGAACAGACCAGAGAGGCCGGGGCGGAGATTGTGGCCGCCGTTTTGGGCTTGAGCAACGGCGTTACCGCCTTGATCGCAGCGGGCATGGCGGTTGTGATGGCGGCGGCCAGCTTCCGGTATCTGCACAACAAGAGCCAGGTGGATTTTTACCACAGTCTGCCTATCCGCCGGCCCTATCTGTTCGCCGCCAATTTTGGGGCGGGGCTGGCCGGCTTTGCCGCCGCCTATTTCAGCAATCTGCTGCTGTCTGGGCTGATTGCGGTGTGCGCCGGCTTTGGAGGCGGCTTGCTGACGCCGGCGGTGGGGGCGGCGATCGTCCTGCACTGCGTTTTCTTTGCGACGATATACGCCCTGTGCGTGTTGGGCCATCAGCTGGCGGGGACGCTGGCCACCGGCATGCTGTGCGGAGGCGTGCTGCTGGTAGGGCCTGTGGCGGGGTATGGGCTGTATTTCGTCTGCGCCGAGTTCTTTTTTGAGTTCTTTTATCTGCCCGAAGAGCTGGCGCTGCGGGGCGGCGACTTGGTCTCGCCGCTGTGGGCCTATCTCCGCCGGACCTTTCATTCTATGGAAGATTACGCCGGGGCTGTGGAATGGGGCGCCGTCGCCTTGGGCTGGCTGTCAGTGGGCCTGGTTCTTGCGGTCCTGGGCTGTTGGTTCTATTGCCGCCGCCCTTCAGAATCCGCCGGCAAGGCCGCGGCCTTCCGTGTGCCCGCCGCCATACTGAAATACTTCGCCGTGCTGCTGTGTACGCTGACCTGCGGAATGTTCTTTTGGGGTACGGTAGGCGGCAGAGGCTGGATGTTTGTGGGCTTTTTCCTGGGCGGGCTGATTTCCCATTGCTTGGTGGAGATGATCTACCACTTGGATTTCAAGGCGCTGTTTTGCCATATCCGGGGCTTCGGCCTGTTCGCCCTTCTGTTCGCGGCTTTTTACTCATGCTTGGCTTTGGACGTATTCCATTACGACGATTTTCTGCCCCAAGCCGACCAGGTCCAGGCGGTGAGCCTGGACGCCCCATGGCTTGACAAGGATTATCGGGGATATACTAGAAGATCCTGGGGGGATATGGAAGCACTGGAGCGGCAGACTTACCGAGAACCGGAGACAATTGCTTCCGCGCTGAATATCTGCGCCTTGAACTGGGATCGCGGAGAAGGCCAGCGCTATACGGCTTCTGTGCGCTTTACCATGAAGAACGGCCGGCAGATTTATCGCCGGTATCTGATTCCATGGGAGCAGGCGGAGGAGAACAGCATGGTCCTTTTTAATAGCGAGGAATACAAACTGAATCAATACGGTTTGTATCAAAAAGAAGCGGCCCAATATCTGTCCGCTGAAATTGATCAGGGGATGCCCCAGCGTCCCAGGCGTTATCTGCGGCAAGAGGGCCAGGCGGAGGCCTTGGCGCAAGCTCTGCAACTGGATCTCCAGGCGATGCGCGCCCAGGATATCGCAGACAAGGGGCCTGTGGCCCTTGTGACGCTGAGCTCCAATCGAGAGTACGGCAAGAAGGATTATCAGCGTAAGGCGGACGACTGCGAAACCGTCGTGCCGGTATACGATTCCTATGTCAATACGCTCCGAGTGATGGAAGAGCAGGGCGCGGCTTTGGAACCTCCGTTGGCCCAATATGAAATAGAGAGCGCCCGGGTCTATGTGGAGGGGAAAGAGGAAGATGAAATCCGCCTCCGGGATCTGGCGGAAGGATTGCCCGCCAGCGCGGCCCAGGATGTTCCTGTCGGCCGCTGGGTGAAACTTCAAGATTGGGAGACCGTTCAAGCCTTGATTCAACAGGGAAGCCCGGACTATTTGGCCATGCGCAATCCCTTTTTCCATCAAGACGAAAATGTCCGGCTGCAGGTGATTGTGGACGAAGAGCGAGGCGAGAGCATCATCTATGTGTTCCCAAAAAGCAGCATGTTTTCTCAAAACGCCGCCTCCGCCCGGGAAAAGTCGCGGTCCACTGACCTCGGCTGACGACAACCGAAAAAGCGCCAAGAACCCCCGCGGAAAGCAAATCCTGCGGGGGTTCTTTGTATGCGCCTGGAAGCAAAAACGACGCCGGTCGAAAAAGTATTCGGTCGATTTTCGCTGTCTCAGGTTTTGGCGGCGGGCAGATAGGCCCGTTTGCCGCTCAAGTTCGCCCGCCGGCGCCGGCCTGCCTGCACAGGTTCAGCGTCACATGGCCGGCAATCATCAGGCCGGCCACAGAGGGGACGAAGGGCAGGCTGCCGGGGGTTTGCTTTTGGGTTTCTGGGTCCGGCGGAACCAAAGGAAGGGGCGTCAGCGGCGGCTCGTCAGACCATAGCGCGTCCACATGGTCGACGCCCCGGCGCTTCAGCTCCCGACGCATGACCCGAGCCAACGGGCATACCGAGGTCTTGGAAATATCGCTGATGCGGAAGCGGGAAGGGTCCAGCTTGTTGCCTGTGCCCATGCAGCTGACGATGGGAACGCCCGCCTCTTTGGCGCGCTGAATCAGCAGCAGTTTAGCCGTCACGGTGTCGATGGCGTCCACGATATAGTCGTATGAAGAAAGGTCTAGGATCCGGCAGGTATCCGGACCATAAAACAGGTCGAAAACCTCGACTTGGCAATCGGGGTTGACGTCCAAAATGCGTTGGGCCATCGCCTGGGCCTTGGGTTGGCCCAGAGTGCTGCGCAGGGCCTCCAGCTGCCGGTTGCAGTTGCTTAGCGCCACCCGGTCGTGATCCACCAGGGCGAGGCGGCCCACCCCCGCCCGGGCCAGGCCCTCGGCCGTATAGGAGCCCACGCCTCCCACGCCGCACAGCAGCACGGCGGATCGGGCCAGACGTTCCACGCTTTCTTTCCCCAGCAGCATAGCGCTGCGGATAAATGGAGATTCTTTGATCATGGGTTTCCTCATTTCTTTCAGTCTCCGCCCAGGGCGGGGAACTCCTCGGCGGGCATAGAACCTATAGAGAATCAAACAATTACAGAACGGTACAAAATGGTTACAAAGCAGTAAAGCCTATTCCCATCCAGGAATGAAGGTGATAGAATGAAAATAACGGGTTAAGCCAAGGGAAAAAAGCCCGGTTTGAGATAAAAAACAACCGATATTATATCATCATATACCGCCGGCGGCAGATTTGCAAGCAGGCGGAGAGGAGGAAAGTATGGAAAAAGCAAAAAAACGCGGGTATGGGGCGTTGGCGCTGACTACCGCCCTGGTACTGGCGGGGTGCCTGAACAGCCGCCCCCTTTACGCCGTGGGCCTGGCGGGGGAGCGCCAATCGGCGGAAGAGGGGCGGAGGCCGCCGGTGGCCGGCGCCGTCCAAACCGTCCAGATGGAAGAGGAGACGCTGCTGCGCTGGCGGACCGGGCCCATTTACGACCGGCTGGAGCAGCTGCCTGGAGGGCTTTGCCTGGCGGAGCGCCAAGGGCGTTTCGGCGTGGTGGACGGCCAGGGGAATATTCTGGAGCCCCTGGTCTATCCAGACGAATTTTCCGCCCGCCGGGCCGCCTATGGCATACAGGCGGAGGAAGCAAAAGCCGCCCGCAGCGAGTAGCGGAGCTTCCTCCTGTCGCTATCGGGCTGTTTTCGGGTTGTCCGTCCGGTTCAACAGGTAGTCCACGGAAACCTGATGAAAATCCGCCAGGCGGATTAAGATCGCTGTGGGGATATCGATATCCCCGCGCTCATAATTGCTGTAAACCCGCTGGCTGCACAGCAGAATTTTGCCCATCTGGGTTTGAGTCATGTCCTTATCTTCCCGGAGGGCCCGGATTCGCTGGTACATCTCGCATCACCCCAACCGCCGCAAAATTACGCCGCCTTCGCGAAAATAAGGCGGCTCTTTTTGCAAATATTCCCGTATTTGCTCCGGCGTAATCACTGTTTTTATTATAAGTAGCGGAAAATTCGCTATTGACTTTTAGCGGATTTTTCGCTAAGATGGAGTTTGGGGAGACGAGTCGGCGGCATGAGGCGCGGCAGGGGATTTGCCCCGGATAAGAAGTACAAAGCCCTTATGCATGGCCCGGCAGTCGGGGAGAAACGATGAAAAGCCGTCCGCTTAATCAAAGCGGACGGCTTTTGCCGTTGTCTCTATGCAAGGATTTAGGGAAAGAAAATTACAGCGAAGCCAGGATTGTCTGATAGATTTCGTCGGCGACGGCCTGGGATTCCTCCACCAGCCGTTGGCCTCGTGTTCGGTAATCCTGGGCCGTTTGGGCGTCCTTTAGGGAGCCCAGGTTGATCAGCACGTTGAGCCAGGCGCCCCGCAGGGCGGCGGAAAGGTTCAGCGCGGCCACGCCCAAATCGCTGGCGGCGTTGGTATTGAATTTGCCCAGCATATTCCGGGCCAGCTTCAGAGCCTGGTTGGTCAGCTCCATCGTTTCGAAGGGAACTTTGGTGGAAACCAGCATACCTTCGGCGATTTTGGCGCTGCGGGCGGCTTTTTGCTCTTCGGTGTCCTTGGGCATCTTGAAGGCGGCGGACACCAGGTTGAAGGCTTCAGTGTCCTTGTCCACGCTGACCAGCAGCTGCCGGCGCAGCTCCTCGGCTTGGGGAATCAGTTCCGCCATCAGGCCGTCGAACTCGGCGTATTTCTTTTTTCCCTGAGTCAGCCGGGCTACCATGGCGCACAGGGCGGCGCCGTTGGCGGCGCACAGGGCGCTGACGCTGCCGCCGCCGGGGGCGGGGGCGTCTGAAGCCAGGGTTTCGGTGAATGAAGTCACTGTCAGTTCGGCAAGTTTCATCTTTTTGTTTCCTTTCACAGGGCCAGCGGCCGGCCCTTTTTGATCACAGTGCGGCACAGGTTGGAGCCAAAGCGATAGAGAACCATCTCCCAATCCGGCGCGTCCCAGATTACCAGATCCCCCTGTTTACCCAGTTCCAAAGAACCCAGACGGTCTTCCATTCCGACAGAACAGGCGGCGTTGATGGTGACGGCGTTGAGCGTTTCCTCCGGCGTCAGCTTATAGCGCAGCAGGCCCAGGTTCATGGCGAAGGGCAGGTTCAGGGAGGGGCAGGAGCCCGGATTGAAATCCGAGGCGACGACCACCGGGATGCCCAGTTCCACCATGCGGCGGGCCGGGGCGAAGGTTTTATCCAGATAGAAGGAGGTGGCGGGCAGCAGATTGGCGACGACGCCTCCCCGAGCCAGAGCGGCCATGCCCTCTTCGTCGGCGGCGATGAGATGTTCGGCGGAGACCGCCCCGATTTCGCCGGCCAGCTGGGCGCCGCCGATGGCGTCGATTTCGTCGGCGTGGATGCGGGGTTTCAAGCCCAGGGCCTTTCCCGCCCCCAGTACGCGCCGGGATTGGGCTACGTCAAATACGCCGGTTTCGCAGAAGACGTCGCAGTATTGGGCCAGCTTCTGCTCCTCCACGGCGGGCAGAACGTCGTTGACCAGAAAATCCACATAGCCGTCGGCGTCGTCTTTGTATTCCTCGGGCACAGCGTGGGCCCCCAGGAAGGTGGCCGCGATATCCATGGGGCAGCTTTCCGCCAAGCGGCGGATCACCCGCAGCTGCTTCAGCTCGGTTTCCAGATCCAGGCCATAACCGCTCTTCATCTCGCAGGCGGTGACGCCCATGGACAGCATTTCGGCCACAAATCCCATGGATTTTTCAAACAGCTGGTCCTCAGAGGCCTCCCGGGTGCGTTTCACCGTGCTTAGGATGCCGCCTCCCATACGCAGGATATCCAAGTATCCTGCGCCGGCCAGTTTCAGCGGGATCTCATGCTGCCGCCAGCCGCCGAACACCAGATGCGTGTGGGCGTCGATCAGGCCGGGAGTAGCCAGCCGCCCGCCGGCGTCGACGATTTGGGCGCCCTGTTCGGCGCCGGCAGGGGCGCCGGCCTGGGGGCCGCAGTAAACGATCTTGCCCTCTTCCATCAGCACGCAGGCGTTTTCTATCTTGGTAATCCGGCCCTGCTCCGCCCCGGCGTGGACATGACTGCCCGTAGGAGTGCAAAGCAGGCCGATATTTTTCACAAAGGTCTTGTTCATGTCGGCCCTTCCTTTTATCGTGGAATTACAGGATATGATTTTCCAACACTTGTTTGTCGAAATCGAAGTCCTCGATCTGCATATAGTACTCGGCGGAATCGATCAGCGCCTTCATGGGGGTCAGGCCGATGATTTCCGTGCCCACCACATGGACGCCCCAGCGCTTGGCCTCGGCTTTCACCAGCTCCAGCACCCGGTACAAAGGCGTGCGGTTGAAGTCCGTCATATTGATGGAAACCTGGGCCAGGTTCCGCTCCTCCAGCATGACGCCCAGGGCCTTGACGCAGTCGAAGCCGCCGCTGATCCGGCGGATCATCTTGGCGATTTTGCTGGCGATTTCCACATCAGAGGTGCTCAGGTTGATATTGAAGGCCACCAGCGGCATCCGGGCGCCGACGGCGACTACGCCGGCGGTGGGATGGATTTTGCGGCCGCCGAAATCCGGCTCCCACTCGGGCTGCTGGACTTTTTCGGCCATGCCTTCAAACTGACCCTTGCGGATCTTGGCCAGGTTGACCCGGTGGGGGGCGCTGGCGGAATCCTCATAGAGGAATACCGGCAGGCCGAAGCTGTCGCTGATTTTCTGGCCCACCTGGCGGCTCAGCTCCACCGCCTCTTCTTTGGTAATCTCCTTGATGGGGATAAAGGGAATCACATCCACCGCGCCCATGCGGGGATGCTCGCCCTGGTGCTTTGTCAGGTCGATCAGTTCCACCGCTTTGCCGGCCAGATCGATAGCGCACTGGGCCACGGCCTGGGGCTCGCCCAGGAAGGTGATCACGGTCCGGTTGTGGCTGGGGTCGGAGGAATAATCCAGCAGAGCGACGCCGGCGGTATGGCGGACCACGTCCACCACGGCCTCGATCACTTCGCTGTTCCGACCTTCGCTGATATTGGGCACGCATTCCAGAATTTTAGCCATTTGAATCTTTCTCCTTGTCTCTATCTATATCGATGTAGGCGGGCCCGACGGGCCGCGCCGCTTTGCAAACAAATAGGGGGCCGGGCTGCCCAAAGGGGCGGCAAAACCGCCCCCTTGGAGGAATTTTTCTTATTTGCCCTGGCAGATTACCCGTTCCACCATGGCTTCGTCGGCGATAAAGGGCAGGGTGATGTGGCCTTTGCCCTCGTAATTCTTGTTATACTCCACGCTGGTGGAAACGGAATTTTCGTTTCGGGCCCAGCTGCGGCGGGCCACGCCGCCCATCACGTCCCACATCAGGGAGGATTTGATGATCTGGTCCACCCGTTCGCTGCCGTCCAGCACCAGGCCGAAGCCGCCGTTGATGGCCTTGCCGATGCCCACGCCGCCGCCGTTGTGCAGGGCGCAGAGGCTCATGCCCCGGGCCGCGTTGCCGGCGAAGCATTGGACAGCCATATCGGCCATCACGTTGCTGCCGTCCTTGATATTGGAGGTTTCCCGGAAGGGGGAGTCGGTGCCGGAAACGTCGTGATGATCCCGGCCCATCATGACAGGGCCGATTTTGCCCTCCCGCACCATCTCGTTAAAGCGCAGGGCGATCTTCACCCGGCCCTCGGCGTCCTGATAGAGGATACGGGCCTGAGTGCCCACCACCAGCTTGTTTTTCTTAGCGTCCCGCACCCAGACCCAGTTGTCCCGGTCCTGATACCGGCGGTTGGGGTCGATGCAGTCCATGGCCGCCTGGTCGGTGGCGTCCAGGTCCTCGGGCTTGCCGCTGAGGCACACCCAGCGGAAGGGGCCGTAACCATAGTCGAAGAGCAGGGGGCCCATGATATCCTCCACGTAAGAGGGGAAGATAAAGCCGTCTTTTTCGTCGATTCCGTTTTTGGAAATCTCTTTCACGCCGCTGTCATAGACCGCCTTCATGAAGGAGTTGCCGTAATCGAAGAAATAAGTGCCCTTGGCCGTCAGAGCCTTAATGGCGTCGAAGTGGCGGCGCAGGGTGGAGTCCACCAGTTTATGGAATTGCTGCCGGTCCTGATGCAGCATTTCTGTCCGCTGCTCAAAGGTCAGGCCCGCCGGGCAATAGCCGCCGTCGTAGGCGTTGTGGCAGGAGGTCTGGTCGGACAGCAGGTCGATATGGATATCTTTGGCCAGGCAATACTCCAGCAGGTCCACGATGTTGCCGTGGTAAGCGATGGAGATGGGTTCTTTCTTCTGCGTATACTCAGCGGCCCACTGGAACACCTGGTCCAGATTGTCGCTGACTAAGGAAACCCAGCCCTGGTCGTGGCGGGTCTTGATGCGGCTGGCGTCCACCTCGGCGAACACGCCTACGGCGCCGGCGATTTCCGCCGCTTTGGGCTGGGCGCCGCTCATGCCGCCCAGACCGGAGGAGACGAAGGTCTTGCCGGCCAGGTTCTGGTCCGCCGGGATGCCCAGCACTTGCCGCCCCGCGTTGAGAATGGTGTTGAAAGTGCCGTGGACGATGCCCTGGGGCCCGATATACATCCAGCCGCCGGCAGTCATCTGGCCGTAGTTGGCCACGCCCATTTCTTCGGCGATTTCCCAATCGTCGATATTGTCGAACAGGCCCACCATCAGGCCGTTGGTCAGGATGACGCGGGGAGCGTCCTTTTTGGAGGGGAACAGGCCCACCGGATGGCCCGATTCGATCACCAGGGTTTGGTCGTCGCGCAGTTCCTCCAGATATTTTTTAATCAGCCGGTATTGCAGCCAGTCGTGGCAGACGCTGCCCGTCTCGCCGTAGGTCACCAGCTCATAGGGGTACAAGGCCACGTCGAAATCCAGGTTGTTGTCGATCATCACCTGGAAGGCTTTGCCCTCGATGCAGTTGCCTTTGTATTCTTCGATGGGCTTGCCGCGCAGAGCGCCGGCGGGGCGGTAGCGGTAAGCGTAGATGCGGCCCCGGGTTTTCAGCTCTTCCAGGAACTCGGGGGCCAGAGTTTCATGCAGCTCTTCCGGCACATAGCGCAGGGCGTTCATCAGCGCCAGCTTGGTCTGGGCCTCGGTCAGCCGGTAGCCCCGGTCGGGGGCGCGGCGGACGCCTTCCACAAAGGCTGGATAGTCCGGCAGTTGGGCGTCCAGCCGGATTTTCATGGCCTGACTGATCTCTTGATTGCTCAGCATTGCTTTTTCCTCCTTGTTGTCGACGTCGCGTCGCCGCGGCTACTTCAGTTCGCCGACGGCCTGCTCTACCAGCTCGTTGAGCTCGGCGGATTTGACCATGCGGTCGAATTTATTCATTTCGATATAGGAAATCTGGTCCCGCTCCCAAGCGGGCACGCTCTTGCGGATATGGGCGTAAACGGCGCTCATGGCTTTTCCCAGCTTGCTCTCGTCCCGGAAAGTCATGGCCTGGGAAGCGGCGAACAGCTCGATGCCCAGCACTTTTTGGCTGTTGTCCAGGATGGACAGGGCCTTGCGGGCGGCGGTTGTGCCCATGGAAACGTGATCCTCCTGGTTGGCGGAGGAGGGGATGCTGTCCACGCAGGCCGGGTGAGCCAGCACTTTGTTTTCCGAAACCATGGAAGCGGCGGCATATTGGGTGATCATCAGGCCGGAGTTGACGCCGCCATGCTCGATCAGGAAAGCGGGCAGGCCGGATAGCTGAGGGTTCACCAGCCGCTCGGTGCGGCGTTCGGAGATATCCGCCAGCTCGGCGATGGCGACGGCGATGAAATCCATAGCCAGGCCCACGGGCTCGCCGTGGAAATTGCCGCCGGAGATCACGTCGTCCTCGTCGGGGAAGATGATGGGGTTGTCAGTCACGGCGTTGATTTCCCGGGAAATCACGTCGTAGGCATAGCGGATGCTGTCCCGGCAGGCGCCGTGGACCTGGGGCACGCAGCGCAGGGAATAGGCGTCCTGCACCTTGTCCGGCTGGGTGTCGGCGGCCAGGCCGCTGCCCTCCAGCAGGCGGAGCATATTGGCGGCGCAGTCGATCTGCCCCTGATGCCCCCGGACGGCGTGGACCTTGGGGTCATAGGCCTTTTTGATGGCCAGCAGCGCCTCGCCGGTCAGGGCGGCGCAGATGTCGGCGGTCTTGGCCAGCTTCACGGCGCCGTCTACGACAAAGCAGCCGATGGCCGTCATAATCTGAGTGCCGTTGATCAGAGCCAAGCCCTCTTTGGCGGCCAGCTCCACTGTGGGGATGCCGGCCTTTTTCATGGCCTCGGCGCCGGGCATCCGCTGGCCCTGATACCAGGCCTCGCCTTCGCCCAGCATCACCAGCACCATGTGAGACAGGGGGGCCAGATCGCCGCTGGCGCCCAGGGAGCCCTTTTGAGGGATCACCGGGTGAACCCCGCGGTTCAGCATATCCACCATGGTTTGGATGGTGCTCAGCCGGATGCCGGAGTTGCCCCGGCTCAGGGCGTTGCTGCGCAGCAACAGCACGGCCCGGCTGATTTCCTCGGGCAGAGGCTCGCCCATGGCGCAGCTGTGGCTGATGATGAGGTTGCGCTGGAGATCTCGGGTTTCTTCCGGGGAGATGAGCACGTTGCTGAACTTGCCGAAGCCGGTGGTCAGGCCGTAGATGACGGCGCCCTCCTCCAGCTTTTGTTCCACATAGGCCCGGGCTTTGTTTACCTTGGCCTTGGCTTCCTCTGTCAGCTCCACCTTTTCGCCGCGCCGGGCCACCCGGATCACGTCTTCAATGGTCAGGCTTGCGCCGTCGATCAAAAGTGCCATAGTATCCAGTCCTTTCTCAATTCCGCCCGCCCGCTGGGCAAGCTGGAAAAATGGTATAGAAGAATAAAAAAGGTATCATAGAAGTTCTAAATTCATTGTATAGAAAACCCCGCAAAAAGTCAATCATTCCGGGCAAATTTAAGGGGAGCGGAAAAAAATCTCTGGCCTTTTGAGGGCAGATATGGTATGCTTTTGAATATACCAATTTGACTTTAGACTGGGGCGGCCTGGGGTTTTAATGCGTTAAAACAACCGGACAGGCTGGACCAATTTTTCAGGAGGCGCGCCATGACCTTTCAGATCGGCCCCGACGGGCCCATATATCGTCAGCTGGCGGACCAGGTGCTGGCCGGCGTCAAATCCGGCTTGCTCAAGCCGGGGGACCGGCTGCCCACCGAGCGGGAGCTGGCCGCCCAGCTGGGGGTGGCCCGAGGCACGGTGAGAAAGGCCTACCGGGAGCTGGCGGACAACAACCTGGTCCAGGTGATTCAGGGCAGCGGCGTTTATATCCACAGCGACGGCGGACAGCTGGACAGCCGGCGCCGCCGGGCGGCGGCGAACTTGGTGGAGGAGACGCTGAACCGGCTGGAGCGCTGGGGATTTTCGCCGGCGGAGACCGAAGCGCTGCTGCGGGCAGATTTGGCTCGGCGGCAGACGGGCCGAGGCGTCCGGGCCGCTGTGATTGACTGCAACCCGGAGTCTTTGTCCATTTTCAAGCGGCAGCTGCTGCAAATCCCGGATCTTTCCGTGTCTGTTTTGATGGTGGAGAGCATTTTGATGGAAGACGACCCCCGGGGGCTGCTCTCGGAATTCGACTTGGCGCTGACCACCGTCACCCATTACGACCAGATCAACGCCTGTCTGGCCGGATCCGGCCTCCGGCTGCTCAAGGCGGCTATGGCCCTGAGCCCCCGAACCATTGTGGACGTCACCAGCCTGCCGGCGGAAAGCTCCATCGGCATCCTGTGCTCCAGCAATAAATTCGCCGGCCTTATCGCGGAGCAGCTCAATTATTTCCGGGACAAAGAAGGCCGTTTCGACGTGCATTTTGAATCCGACGTCCAGGAGGCGGCGCGGTTTATAGAGCAATATGACGCCGTCGTGGCGCCGCCGGATTCTCTGCTCTTTTCCAGCTCGGCGGGCCGGGAGGCGCTGGAGCGGTATCGGACTCAGGGCGGCCGGGCGGTTTCCTTTGATTATCAGATCGAGAGAGGCTCCCTCATCCATCTGGAAGAGCAGATTTCCGCCCTGCTGCGGCAGAAATATCCCGCAGGCAAAGCGCCAGGGAAGGTTTGATTTTTACATGAAAATAGGGTAAAATATCGGTAAATCAACCAGTTTTAACGGCCTGTTTTTCAAGTCTATTTCTCAAAAGTCTCGAAAAAATAAGCCCGGCAAGCCGCCGGACGGAAGGAAGGACAGAGCGCCCAGAGGGCAAAACTATGGCAAATCAAGATAAACGATTCGCGCTGCTCATCGACGCGGAAAATGTGTCGGCCAGATACATCAAGCGGATTTTGGAGGAGCTTTCCAACGAGGGAGTGGTGACATACAAGCGCATTTACGGCGATTGGACCTCCCACAATATGTGCGGCTGGAAGGACACCCTGTTGGATCACTCCATCACCCCCATGCAGCAATACAGCTATACCGCGGGCAAAAACGCTACCGACTCCGCCATGATTATCGACGCCATGGATATCCTATACGCCGGCAATGTGGACGGCTTTTGCTTGGTGTCCAGCGACAGCGACTTCACCCGGCTGGCCGCCCGCCTGCGGGAGGCGGGCAAGATTGTGGTGGGCATGGGGGAGCGGAAGACTCCTTCGCCCTTTATTGCCGCCTGCAATAAATTCCGGTTTTTGGAGGTTTTGCAGCAGGCCCAGGAGGCCGAGGCCGCGGCGGATTGCGCCGAGCAGAAATGCGCCTCCGGCCGGCCGGAGGACTGCGCCGGCCAGGAGACGGCCGGCGCCAGCGGAGCCGGGGCTTCCCTGCGGGAAATCCGCCGGGCTGTGCGCACGATCATCGACGACAGCAGCGAGGACGACGACCAATGGGTGCCGCTGAGCACGGTGGGCAACACCTTGATCAAGCGCTTCCCAGAATTCGACGTGCGCAACTATGGGCATCGCAAGCTGACTAATTTTATCAAGTCTTTGGACGCCTTTGAAATCCGGGAAGTGCCCAGCCCCGCCGACCGGAACACCAAAAAAATATACGTCCGCACCCGCCCCGGCAACCGGGGCGGCAAGCGCCGCCAGGCAGACCCCATTTGAGCTTTGTCGATTCATGAAAATAGCGCCCGGAGCCGGGGCATCTGAGCAGCCCCGGCTCCGGGCGCTTTGGCCGTTGTATTATCTCAAACTGATACGGGTTACGCCTCCAGGCGCACGCCTGGCGCCGGGCAGGCTCCGTGTTGGATTTGGCGATTTATGCGCCAAGTGCCCGGGGCCGGGGCTTTTGAGCAGCCCCGGCTGCGGGCATTTTGGTTGTTGTATCATCCCAAACTGATACGGGTCACGCCTCCAGGCGCACGCCTGGTCAGCGTTTGCCGATGGCGGTTTGCCAATCCTGGAAAGATTGATAGGCTTGTAGATAGAGGTCGGGGTCGCCTTGGTAGACCGCGGCCCAAAGGGATCTTTTGGGCGCTTCGCCCTGTTGATTCAGGCGGTAGCAGAAAACCGCCGTGGTGTTGCCGGGGTATCCGCCGTCGCCGTCGATGAGAATTTCATAACGGGCGCGGCCTCGGGTCAGAACCCAACGGTGAGAGCCAAAGCCGGATGCATACGCATTCGGCGCCGCCTTCAGACTGGAAACATAGTCTAATATCTGCTTGCGCTGCTGATCGGGCAGAGGGTACAGGATGTTTCCACCGCCATGGAATCGAACGCTGCACTGCCAATCCCCATTCAGGTTCAGCGTGTCTGTCGGTTTGGAAGGAGGAAACTGCCGCCGCCAAAGCAGGAATCCGGCCAGCGCGGCCAAGGACAGGACGGCGCACAAAACATACTTTTTCCAATGGAATTTGTGCATTGTATTACCATCCAACGACGATAAAGTCATTGTTATGCCTGCCGCGGCGCCGCGG
Organism: uncultured Eubacteriales bacterium; assembly: GCA_910585875.1. Lineage (GTDB taxonomy): Bacteria > Bacillota > Clostridia > Oscillospirales > Butyricicoccaceae > Pseudobutyricicoccus. The sequence goes on from CAJUIK010000031.1 coordinate 16,657, forward strand.
CGGCCGCTTGGATTGTCTGGTCGATATCCTCCGCTGTGTGGGCGAAACTGACAAACATGGCCTCGAATTGGGCGGGAGCCAGGTAGATTCCCTGATCCAGCATATGGCGGAAATAGGCGGCGTAGCGGCCGACGTCGCTCTGCCGGGCGGAAGCATAATCCGTCACCGGGCCGGAGGAGAAGAAGGGACAGACCAGGCTGCCGATCTGATTCACCGCGCAGCCGGGCAGAGCCTGGCGCAGGCCCTGGGCCAGCCGTTCGCCCAAGCTGTTAAGATGGCCGTAGATCTCCGGGCGTTCCCGCAGCTGGGTCAGGTTGGCCAGGCCGGCGGCCATGGCCACGGGGTTGCCCGAAAGGGTGCCCGCCTGATAGACGGCCCCCAGAGGGGAGACGCAGCTCATGACGTCCCGCCGCCCGCCGTAGGCGCCCACCGGCATCCCGCCGCCGATGATTTTGCCATAGCAGACCAGATCCGGTTCTACGCCGAAATATTCCGCGGCGCCGCCGAAGGACAGACGGAAACCGGTGATGACTTCGTCGAAAATCAGCAGAGCGCCGTGTTTGTCGCACAGGCGGCGCAGGCCGGGCAAAAAGCCCTCCGCCGGCGGAACCACGCCCATATTGGCGCCCACCGGCTCCACGATGATCGCCGCTACTTGCCCTGAATGCTGCTCCAGCAGGGTTTCCACAGAACCCAGGTCGTTGTATTCGGCCAGCAGGGTGTCCTGAGCCGCGCCGCGGGTGACGCCGGCGCTGTCCGGCGCGCCGTTGGTCAGGGCGCCGCTGCCCGCTTTGACTAACATACTGTCGCAGTGGCCGTGGTAGCAGCCGGCGAATTTGATCAGCTTATCCCGGCCGGTGAAGCCCCGGGCCAGCCGCAGAGCGCTCATGACGGCCTCTGTGCCGCTGTTGACCATCCGCGCCATTTCCACTGGCTTGACAGCGGAGCAGATCAGCTCTGCCATCTCCACTTCCCGGCGGGTGGCGGCGCCGAAGCTCAGCCCCTCCCGGACGGCTTGCTCCACCGCCTCCCGGACGACAGGGTCTCCGTGGCCCAAAATCATGGGGCCCCAAGAGCCGATGAAATCGATGTAAGTCCGGCCGTCTTCGTCGACGATTCGGGCGCCCTGGGCGCTGCGGATGAAGCGGGGGGCGCCGCCCACGGCTCCGAAGGCCCGCACCGGGCTGTTGACGCCGCCGGGCATCACCTTTTGCGCCCGCTCAAACAATTGCTCGGAAACGTTCATCAGCCGATATCCCCCTTTCGCATCGCCTCCGCCAGCTCCTTGGCGTAATAGGTGACCAGACTGCTCGCCCCGGCCCGGAAGACGGAGAGGGCGCTTTCGCACATGACGCCGTATTCGTCGATTAGCCCGGCGGCCGCGGCGGCTTTGATCATGGCGTATTCGCCGCTGACGCTGTAGGCGGCCAAAGGCAGATCGGTCTGCTCCGACACCGCTCGGATCACATCCAGATAGGATAGGGCTGGCTTGACCATCAGCAGGTCGGCGCCCTGCTCCTCGTCCTGCCGGGCTTCCTTCAGCGCCTCTTTCACGTTGTGGTAATCCATCTGATAGGTCTTCCGGTCGCCGAAACTGGGGGCGCTGCCCGCCGCGTCTCGGAAGGGGCCGTAGAAGGAGGAGGCGTATTTCACCGCGTAGGACAGGATGGGGGCGTTTTGGAACCCGGCCTGGTCCAGGCCCTGGCGCAGGGCGGCCACCCGGCCGTCCATCATATCCGAAGGGGCGACCATATCCGCCCCGGCGGCGATATGGGAAACCGCCGTGCGAACCAGGTATTCCAGGGTTTTGTCATTGTCCACATCCTGGCCGGCCAGAATGCCGCAGTGGCCGTGGGAGGTGTATTCGCACAGGCAGACGTCGGTAATCAGGTAAATTTCCCGGCCGAATTGCCGGCGAATGGCCTGGATTCCCTGCTGTACCACGCCGTCTTCGGCGAAAGCCTGGCTGCCGCAGGCGTCCTTTTCGGCGGGCAGGCCGAAGAGAAGCAGCTTGTCTACCCCGGCCTGGAGGGCGGCTTCCACGCCCCGGGCCGCCTGGTCCGGGCTGTAGTGGAAATGGCCGGGCAGAGAGGGAATTTCATTGCAGATATTGGTTCCCTCCTGCAAAAACAGAGGGAGAATTAGGCTTTTGGGGCTGACTCGGGTTTCCCGGATCATGCCCCGCAGAGCGGGACAGCCCCGCAGCCGGCGGCTACGTTCAATCATGGAAAAAGCCTCCTGTTTCAATCAAAGTGTCAATCATAGAATCTATCGAGGCCTGGGGAGAGACGGCCGGGTTCATGCCGAGCTCCCGGGCTTTGTCCGCCGTCTGCCGGCCGATGCACAGGGCCGGGACGCGGCCAAAGTCGGTTTCCGGCGGGCAGCAGGCGGCGAAAGCCTGGGCCCCGCTGGCGCTGGTCAGCAGGACGGCGTCGTATGCCGCCGGGTCCAGCTTGGCCTCCGGCGGGCAGGGCAGGCTGCGGTAGACGGGCAAGGCCCGCCAGCGGACTCCCGCCTGGTCCAGAGCCTGAGTCAGGCCGGGAGAGGCCTGCTCCGCCCGCGGCAGCAAAACCCGGCTTTGTTCGCTCAGCAGACCCTGGTCCAGCATCTGCCGGGCCAAGGCCTGGCCGCTGTATTGGGCGGGGACAAAATCCGCCAGCAGGCCGCGGTTTTTCAGGGCTTCCGCCGTTTTGGACCCCACGGCGGCCAGCTTTTTGCCCGCCAATGCCCGACAATCCAGGCCGGCGCGGTTCAGACCTTGGAAAAAGCAATCCGCCCCGGCGGCGCTGGTGAAAATCAGCCAGTCATAGTCTTCCTCCAAAGGCCAGGAGAAGGGGAGGGCCTGGCGCTTTAGCGTGGGCAGCAGGTCCGCCTGGGCGCCCAGGGCATCCAGCCGGCGGATCAGCTGGGAACCCTCCTGCCGGGGCCGGGCGACCAGAATGCGCCGGCCTTTCAGTGGCAGTTTTTCATACCAGTTGAATTGGCTCGCCAGAGAAGCCACGGCGCCTACCAGCAGAATGGCGGGGGATTGGACGTTCTGCTCCGCCATGGTTTGGGCCAGCCGGTTCAGAGGGCAGACAAAGCTGCGCTGCTGGGGCCGGGCGCCGTTTTCCACAATGGCGGCGGGGGTGTTTTCGTCCACGCCCGCCGCCAGCAGGCCGGCGGCAATCTGGGGGGCGGAGGCTACGGACATCAGGAAAATCAGAGTGCCCTCCAGCTTGGCCAGCGTGGGATAATCCAAGTCCAGCCGGCCGTCTTTTTGCTTGTGGCCGGTGATAATGTGCAGGGA
>CAJUIK010000032.1 GCA_910585875.1 uncultured Eubacteriales bacterium
CTTTGGCTCCCTGCACCCGGGCGGACGTGGCGACCTATCTGTGGAAGCTGGCGGGGAGCCCCTCCGCCAAGGGTGCGAGCTTTGCCGACGTGCTCACCGGCGCGAGCTATGCCCAGGCGGTGGCGTGGGCGGTGGAGCAGGGAGTCACCAAAGGAACCGGACCGGATACCTTCTCCCCCGACAAAGCCTGCACCCGGGGACAAATCGTGACGTTCCTGTATCAATCGCTGAAATAAGGAGGACATGCAGCTATAAGCCCTGCCAGAATATGACGACATTGTGATTCAACGCCACGACGACCCGGACGCGGATACCATCGCCAGCGGGTTTGCCCTGCAAAGATATCTGGAAAGCAAGGGGAAACAGCCGCGGCTGGTCTACAGCGGGCCCCGACGTATCCGAAGTCGGCCGGCGCAGTCCATATATCATCCCAACCGACGCAAAGGCCCCGGCTTTGAAAGCCGGGGCCTTTTTGCACAAAAGGTCTATCCCGATTGTCCAAAGCCGGCCTTTTCAGGTCCGAGCTGTGACGGGGATCTCAATTTGTCTATGGTCAAATAAATTCTCCCCTTTGACAAAGAGCAGCGTATCCGGCTCCTCCAAGGGTTCGCAAACCAACCCGGCTTTTTCCGTCGGGGTGAAGCCCAGCAGAATATGGCGGGCTTCCGATCCGCTTGCCGCGGCCAGCAGTTCTCGCAAACTCCGGCCCTGGCCGCCCCATATGCCGCCGCACAGCAGATCAGGATACCGCCGCCGAAGCAAAACCAGGGCGTCCCACCCGACGATTTCAAAAATATGACGCCAAGCCCTCATGCAGTGAAACAGGAACACGCCCTCTCCCGCCCCGCGGAGCCCCGGCTCCGCCAGGGAATCCCCCAGGCGGTAAAGCTCCAGCAGACGAGCCCTGTCCTCGGGCCGCATAGGATCCAGCCGTTTGAGCGGCGGCGATTCCGGCGCCAGTCCGTCCAGCTCCTCCCCGCTCAGGCGATATCGATAATATTGGGCTTGACAGAAGCCCATATGTCGATAAAATCCAGCGGCCTGGCGGTTTGCATATAAAAAGGCCATATCCGCCGGGCAGCTTTCCAGCGCCTGTTCCATCAGCCGGCGAGCCAGCCCCCGGCCTCGCCAGGCCGGCGCCGCAGCCACGCAGCCCAGCTGAACCGTCTGATATCGCCGCCCCGCCAGCCAAAAGGGCTGTTCGACGGCCAGAAGACAGGCAGCGGCTTCCCGTCCGTCGAAAAAAGCAAAGGGCCGGACGCTGGAATCCCATCCGCCAATCTGATACCAAGGCTCAAAATCCAGGCCGGAGAACATCTCCCCTGCCAACCGGTTGAAGGCCAGCCGGTCTTGATCCTCCCGCTGAAAATCCGCGGAAAAACGCAGCGCTCTTTCCTCGTCCATCCGCCCTCGCCTCCTTTTTATATCAGCGCCTATTTCGCGGCGCTTTCCATACCGATCAGTCCAGGCTGGCGCCCAGCGCCCGGGCCTGCTCCAGCTCGGGGCAGCCCACCATATCCCCTTTGGCCTTCATGCCGCCAATCGTCACAATACCTATATCCTGCCATTTCAGATAGGCGCAGGTCGCCTTATACTGGGCGACGGCGGCGTCATAAACGCCGGGAGCGCCAGAATTGAGCAGCAAGGCGGTTTTGCTATGGCGGAATCCTATTTTGCCCCGGGCATACAGCCGGTCGACAAAGCATTTCATCTGGGCGCTGATATCAAACCAATAGATGGGCGAGGCAAAAACCAGCATATCTGCCTGGTCGACCTGCTGCAAAAGTCCAGCCATATCGTCCTTCTGGACGCATTGGCCCCCATGGGCAAAGCAATATTGGCAGCCCAGGCAGGGGGCGATTTTCAGGCCGCTGAGGCTTTGAACGGCGGTCTGATGGCCTCGGCTCTGGGCGCCCTCGGCAAAGGCCTGGGCCATGATATCGGTGTTGCCGCCCTTTCGGGGGCTTCCGCTGACAATCAAAATGTTCATATTCTTCGTCCTTTCGTCGTTCTTTTTATCCAATCAGGCCGCCCAGGGGCTGGCCGGTGTAGGCGTCGATATATACCAGGTAGCTCTGCTCCTCCTGCTGGTAATGCAGCCGCCAGACGGCCCGGGACAGGTGGGTTTCCGGGTCATAGGCAAAGCCGTCTTCCCGGCGGTCATAGATGAAATTGGGCTCTACCACCGCATATTCCGCCGCCTGGAACTGGGCCTGAAGACCGGCGCCGGCCAGGCTCTGCTCCGCCGCCTGAACCGCCTGCTCCTGGGAGATGGGCCGCTGGTCGCAGCCGGTCTGGATCAGCAACAGATCCAAGCATTGGGCCTCTTTCAGCTCGCCGTCCGCGCCGGAAATGACAATCTGCACTTGTTGGCTGTCGGAGCGCAGCTTGGGCAGGTTTTTCAGCCGCACAGCCCGATGATACGTCACCAGCCAATCCTCGCCCTGGCGCTCCACGCCGGCCATCTCGTAATTGCCTGGGAAGGGCAGTCCCCAGTTATAATAAGCCCGGGCCCGCTCCACGGCCTCGGTGGCAGTTTCAATGGGCCGGTTGGATTCGGAATCCGCCGTATAAATGCGGCTGACTCTGACAACGGATTCGTCTTTGCTGCGAAACGTCACCGTTCCCATAGGGGTGGAGACGACTCGCAGTTCCCATCCCCGCTCTGGGTCGCTGGTGACAGAGATCTTCATGTCCGCCTCGTCGGGCTCCCGGAAAAGCCCCTGGGCCAGGGCGCTTTCATAGCTGATGTGGGCGGGCTTGCCCTTTTCGTCCAAGCAAGGGGAGCCGTCGGCGTTGGTATATCTGCCAAAGCACTTGACTTGAAATTCCAGGTCGCCCATGACCTGGCGGGCCTTGGTTTTCAGCTCCTCGTCCGTCATGGGCTCGTCCACAGCCAGCACCCATTTCAGGCTGTCCGCCTGCTCCGCCAGATCTGGGTTCAGCATTTCCGCCAGCTTGCTGGTTTCCTGCCGCATTCCATAGGCATAGCAGACATAGCAGGCGGCGCACCAGACCGCCAGCGAAACCGCCGCCACAGCCAGTCCTTGAAGAACGCTTTTCTTTCTGGCGCCGTTGTTGGCAGGCGCCGGGCCTTGTTTTTTCCGCTTTTTCCGAGACATCCTAACTCTCCTTTATCGCGCCCGCCCAAAGTCTGGGTCGGTTTGCGCCGGTTGATGATTTTTGACGTTTGATTTATTCTACCATAGATCCGCCCAAAATCCAAGCCCTTGGGGCCGTTGATGTTCAAGGAATCGTTGAATTTAAAAAGCGGTAAAAACCCCTCGAAACGGGGCCCGGTAGTAACAAAAAGATAACAGCCCTATCCTTCCATGATTTTACGCATGACGCTATTGTAGACCCTGGGGGAGACGGTCTGGATAGTGTCCATCAGCTCGTCCAGGATAGGCCAGAGGGCGTCGGGGCTTTTGCCGGCGGCCTGTAGGAATTCGCTCTGGCCATACTGGGCCAAGGGCGCGGCGGCGGAAGCCCTGGCGGCGCAGATAAGCGCCCCATACCCGGTCCGCCGAGGGCATATCCCCCAGCGCAAAGCCCTCCAGGCAAAGGCCGGTATAAACCTGCTCCCAATCTTGCCCCAGGGCCTTGCAGAGGGCCCGCGCCGCGCAGTCCCCCACCCGTTTTCCCTCTGGGTTCGGGTTGAAATAGACCCGCCTGGCCATCCGGCCGCCTCCCCCTCGCCTGTTTTTCCTGTCTCCATCATACAAAAAAATCCCGCCCCCAATAGGACGGGAAAGGAGCGGAAAACCGCCCTCCAAAAGGAAGGAAAACGGACGCAAAAGTTTGTCGCTTCTATAACAATATTTGGATTCCAAGCTCATGTTGACAAACCTGGCGCTCTGTGGTATACTAAGGACGCAGGTAGAGATACGCTGTATACTCATGTAACCGAATTAGTGTTTAAGCGTACTGTAAGTGCGTCGGCCATGAGGGAGCCGCCTTTTGAGGCGGCTTTTTACATATATGTGGGGAAATTCTTTATGGATCTTTATGTTTTTTCTGATGAATCCGGGGTGTTTGATCGAGTTCACAATGACATTTTTGTATTTGGGGGTATTGTCTTTTTCTCCAAAGAAGAGAGGGACGCTTGCGCCAGAAAATACATTCATGCTGAAAGGGCTTTGCGCAGCGCAGGCGTTTATTCGCAAAAGGCAGAATTAAAGGCTTCCGCCATTTCAAAAAAGGACAAAGGAAAACTTTTTCGCGCTACGAATCAATATTGTCGTTTTTCCGTGGCGATCTATCAGAAGCGTCTGCTGGAGCGCATTTTTGCAGATAAAAAAACAAAGCAGCGCTATTTGGATTATGCTTACAAAATCGGATTAAAGCGATTATTTGAGCATCTGATCAAAAATGGGACTATCCTGCCTGAAGAAATAACAAACATTTTTGTATTTGCAGATCAACATACAACCGCCACAAATGGCAGGTATGAGTTGGAACAATCTTTACAACAGGAATTTAAATTTGGAACGTATAACCAGAGTTGGAGCGTATATTATCCGCCGCTGTTTCATCAGCTTCAAACTATTTCAGTATCATTTTGCAATTCTGCCAAAAAGCCTCTCATCCGTGCGGCAGATATCATTGCAAATCGCGTCTATTATATGGCGTGCCAAAAACCAGACAAGCTATCAGAATGCGGCGTATTCCTTTCTAAATTGCCTTAGATCAAAAGGGCCCCCTCAGCCGAGGGGGCCTTTTCCATTTACAGCGTGTCGGCGTCCCCCTCGATGGCGTCTTTCAACTTGAAGGCCTGGTTCAGCCCGGTGGCGGCCAGGCCGGAAACCGCGCCGATCGCCGCCGCGTCCCCGTCGTTGGCCGTGTAGTGGATCACGATGTATTGAATCGCCCAAGGCCGCCCCCGCCGATAATTGCCCGGATGGGCCGGTTTGAATGGGATTTGATCCATGGAATCACGCTCCTTCTCTCTTTCCGCCATAAATATACGTTTGAATACGGGGATCTTGGCATCGGATATCCGGCAGTTTGCCAGATAAAAGGGCGGACAAGGCTGGATATCCAGACGGGACGTCGCCGCCCTGACACAACAGCCAATTTTCTGCTGGTTGAGGCGCTTTTCTGCCGGTATGCAACTGCCCCAAGGCCGGTTTTCCTCCTACATTTTCCATCAACTGTTCCAGCTGCAAAAGGGCCTTATCCCCACTCTCCAGAACCTGATCCCCTTGAGCCAAAAGATTTTCTATTCGCTCATCCAAACCGGTTTGGAAAAACTGAAACGCTCGCAGCGCATCTGGCGCCGCAGCGGAAAGAGACGCGACCTGACCGCAGAAAAAAGGGTCGTCCCGCAAATCCTGGACGTCCTCCTTCAGCAAAATAGAGGAACCTCGGCGCACTCGAATTGCATAGAGCAACAGGCAATATTTCTGCTCATTGCGAAACAGCGCCGGATTTTGCCGCAGCTGCTTCAAGTCGATGTCGGTTAACAGCGCGGGCCGGACCTGACGGGCCTGAAAATCCGCCTGAATAGCAACCCCGTCATATCGGTCCCCTCGATATCCGGCGGGCTGAACCGCCAACAGAACGGGCTCGTCCAGCCGAATCCATCGGCCCTGAAGAAAAGCATATCCCCCGCCCAAGCGCAAGGAAAAACCTTGAAGTTGCAAATCAAAGCCGCTTCCGATCCCGTCCCCCGCCAACTGCTGAAAGACCATAGAAAACTGCTGGGAATCCGTCTGATTGCCCGCCTCCCCCAGGCAAAAACCATAACTGAGGGCCATATCTATGCCTCCTCCCTGGCCTTGATATAGGCGGGAACCCCGTCGCTGGCGATGCTGGGCAGCCAGGCTCCGTCATTGGCGTAATGATATAATTCTGGGAATTGAAGGACCCCCAGCTTGCCCTGGTTCTGGCTGTCCACTCCGGCTAGGTAAAGAATCTGAGTTTGTTCGTCGTAATCGATAGAGCCCATCTGCGTGATGACGCCCAGCGTCTCCTGGGTGTCTAGGTAACCCCACCCTGTGGAGGACAGCGGATCCTGGGCAAAGGCGACGCCGCAACCCAAAAACACCAGCCAAAGCTGCTGATTTTCCGCATAGCAGATGGAATCTCGAAAAACTTTCGCCCGGCTGGGAAAAGAAACCCCTGCCGTCGTCTGCTGAAAGTCCTGATTCGGGTTATAGAACCCTGCCCATAGCTTCAGCTTGCCTCCCTCTATCTTACAGCTGTGGATATACCTTCGATCCGTCCCAGCCACACTGGAGGCGATAACCGGCGTTTGGTTTGAGAAGTTTGTGATAAGCAACTTGCTGTCCCCCGGCGTAGAATACAATTCTTCTGGGTACGATCGAGGGATAAACTGAAGCCCGTTAGAGAGAGAATCCACCTCAAAGACCAACGCCTCCCCCTGGTTTTTCGCACAATAGCGATAGGGAAGTTTCAGGAAAGCCGGCGGGTCTTTCAGTTTGTCTTGAGCTCCTTTAAGATTTGCCAGTTTATAATTTGATAGTTTGGCTGCTGCAAAATCTTCCTTGGGCCAAATGATTATTTGAAGCACCAGATATTCCGAACCAGAACCTGTCGTATAATAATAATATTGAGTGGCTACGGCCATCCCGAAGGTTTGTTTGATATCTGGCGCAGCGCTGGTTCCCCAGTTATAAGAAAAAACGCCGATTTCCGGCACAGCGTATTCATAGCTCCATAGGTCCCCATAAGAGAATTCGAGAGAGCTTTTCAACTGGCTTATTTTCTCATAAGCAGGCAACTCCTCCAGCGCCAAGGTTTGCTCTTCCCCAGTAAACTCCGCCGTCAGTAGGGCGAAATCCAAACTATCCGCTTTACCCTGGGCTAGGAAAATCTGCCCGGAGACAATGGAAAGCGTTATCATGCTGGCAGCGGAGGCAGTCAGCTTTTCAGCTCCGGCGACGGGGATTTCTTTCAACCTTTTTTCCGCGCCCCAATAGCCATAAAGGGTGTGATTTGCCCCACAATAAGCCCAACAAGCGCCGCCATAAAGAGCCAGGTTGCTCAAACCGGCCCCAGCCTTCCCAGCCAGCGCTTCCCAGAAATCCAGATCCCCCGGCGTCAGCTTGCCCAGGGCCTGCACCAGCTCCGGGTAATCCTGCTGGTTGATAAAGCTGCCGTCGCAGCGCAGCCATTCCGGGCCCACGTTCTGGCTGGCGCTGAACTGTATGGAACCAATAGCCGGGGGCTCAATCTGTTCCGCCACAGCGGCGACCTGCTGGATTTTGGCCTCCAGCTGAGCGCTTTTCTGGTCTATCTGCTGTTGGGCCTGGGCCAGCCTGTCCTCCAGCTGGGCGTCGATATAAGCTACTGCATAGGCCGCCTGATTCGCCACATTGCCAGCAGAATCGATAACGCCGCAAAGGGCCGGGTCTGGCCGGGTATCCTCCGCGGCGCCCTCTCCGGCGGAATCCACCGTCACATAAGCCAAAATCAGGCTTTCCGCCGAGGGCTGAGCTTGGCTTTCAGGCTTGGCCTCCAGCTGGATCATCCGCAGGCCGGTATTCAGCCGGGCCTCTATTGCGTAATCCCCAGCGCCCCCCAAAGGCAGCTCATACTCAGCGTCGTTTTTCAGCCAATACCCCTGGATAAACAGATAGCCGGGCGCGACTACCGCTTTGCCCTGTCGGAAAGAAACCTTCATGCTGTCCGGGTTTTGATAAACGCACACGCCGGAGCCCACAAAAGCGCCAAAATAGGCGGTAAAATCCCCAGAATCATAGGTTCTGTCATAGGTTTCCGTTTGTTCGTCCCAAACGGCGTCGAAAAATCCATCATAAAGGGCCATGTTATCGTTCCGCCTTTCGTTTCAGTTTGTCATAAAGAGTGGGCTGGCCGAAGCCCAGGGACAGGGTCAGGCTTTCCCCCTGAGGGCCCACCGCCTGCTCCACCCCCTGAACCGCCGCCTGGGCTGTCACCCCCAGCCGCTGGTCGATGACAGTGACGGTATCTCCCAGAAAAAAGTCCTGATCCAGCAGATAAGTAGGGTCTTGCGTCCGGATATCGGCGGTAAAGGAGCGAGCCAGCCGCCGCTCCGCCAGTTTTTGGGCCCCTCTGCTGGAGAGGGCCTCCAAATATTGCTCCGGCGTCAGCGGGCTTCCTCCACCCCCGTCAGACTGCAGGTCCCGGGCGTCCATATAAAGCTCCCGCCGGGCAAAGCCGGCAGGCTGAGTTGTTTCAGACAAAAAGATCAGCCTCATTTCCAGAAATTATAGTTGACAATATAGGATAAAACTAATATACTAAGAGCAGAGAGGGGATGAAGCTGTGCCGCAATTTGAGGTCTTATTTTATGACAGACCGGATGGAAAAGAGCCGGCCAAAGAATTTATGCTCAGCCTGGACCCCAAACTGCGGGCCAAGCTGGCTATGGCCGCCGCATTATTGGCGGATAACGGCCCCCAGCTGCGGGAACCCTATTCCAAGGCGCTGGGCGACGGTATCTTTGAGCTGCGGGCCAAATCCGGCTCTGATATCTGCCGCGTCCTATATTTTTTTGTAATAGGCCGCCGCATTGTTTTAACCAATGGATTTATCAAAAAAAGTCAGAAAACCCCTTCCGCCGAGCTGACGCTGGCGAAGCAGTATCGTCAGGAATTTCTGAGTCGAAAGGAGCCATAAACCATGACAAATTTCAATGATTTTCTTCAGCAGCAGCTGCAAGATCCTGCATTCCGGCAGGAGTGGCAGGCGCTCCAGCCTCAGCGGGCCATGGCTCAGGCTATTATCGACGCCCGCCAAAACGCCGGCCTGACCCAAAAACAGCTGGCGGAAAAGACCGGGATCGCCCAATCGGATATCAGCAAATTGGAAGGCGGCTCCGCCAACCCCTCCCTACGCACCCTCCAACGCCTGGCCGTCGGCATGGATATGCACCTGAAGATCGAATTCCTGCCCAACCCCTGACCCCTCGCCCCCGGCGCTGCCGCCGGGGGCTTTTTGCGCCTATACCGCCGGGCCGGGGATAAATGCGTCAAATGCGCTTTCATAGAATTTTCCACCTATTAAATCATACATCCCTGCTATACCTTTTGAATCTTGACAAGGCACAAATTCCGCCTGCAAACTGTCGTGCTTGTCCTTCCAGCCGTCCTGCTTGGCGGTTTCCAGCTCAGTCTGAGCGGCCTCCAGCTGCTTTTGCAGCTCGGCCAGCCTGCCCGCCTCCGCCTGGGCGGCGGCCAGTTGGCTTTTCAGCCCCTCCACCTGCTCCCCGTGGGCCTCCAAAATCGTGTCCTGCTGCTCCTCGCTCAGGCCCATGCCCTTCAGCATCTTTCTGCTAACGCTCATTTCTCTTTTCTCCCTTCCGCTAAAATAAAAAGAGGCCGCCGCCTCCTTCTCTGGAAGCTGCGGCCCCTCTCGGCCCTTCCGCCCGAACGCTTACGGGCGGGGAACGATATTTTGTTTGTTTTTCACATTTGACGCTATTTTACGCTTATGATATCATATCCTTAGAAAAAGGAGGTCTTGCTATGCCTACGATTTTTGACGTAGCCAAGTTTATTTTAGAACAGCTGGGCCAGATGTCAACCATGAAGCTCCAAAAACTGTGCTATTATGCCCAAGCCTGGTCCCTGGTCTGGGACGACGCTCCCCTTTTCGAAGAAGATTTTCAAGCCTGGGCCAACGGTCCGGTATGCCCTCAGCTTTTTTTCCGCTTGCAGGGCCGCTTTTCCGTGGCCGCCCAAGATGTGCCGGGCAACAGCGGCGTGTTCAGCCCGGCGCAGCGGGAAACCATTTCTCATGTTTTGAATTACTATGGCGAGAAGGACGCCCAATGGCTGAGCCAGCTCACCCATTTGGAGGACCCTTGGCGTCAAGCCCGCCAAAACCTGCCCGCCGGCGCTCCCAGCAAAGCGATCGTCTCCAAAGAAAGCATGGCCATGTATTATGAATCCCTCTAAGCGGAAAAAAGGGCAGATTAAGCAAGGCGGAACGCCGGAAAAGGGGATCCGCATCGGCGGCAACCCGGACAGCGTCATGCAGGAAGTCCTGTCCTGGAGCTTTGCGGACTGTGACATGGATCCCCAATGCCGCTGGTCTTTTTGCCAACAGCATTTGGAGACGGATTTTTGGCAAACGATTCTGCCCAAACTCCGGCAATTTGAAACCATGACAGTCAGCAATATTTTTATGGATTCCAAAAAGCAAAACCACAAATTATCCTTGGATTCCCTCAACAAAGAGGCCCGCGACCGGTTTGTTCAGCTCAGAATCGAGGCGGAAAGCATTCACTCCCTTCGCCTGGGCGGGAAACTTCGTCTCTATGGCTTTTTGGTCGGCTCTGTTTACCATATTGTATGGTATGACAGCGACCATGGCGATAACTCCTCATGCGTCTGCCGTTCTCATCTGAAACACACTTGATCTCTCTAATCCCCCGGTTCGCCGGGGGATTTTTTCATCTCCTCCCGCCGCACCCGCATAACCTTCACCCCGTCCTTGACGGGGATCAGCTCCACCCGGTCCCCTTTCTTCAGCGCCAGCAGGATGGCTTTTATCATCTTTTCATCCATCCTTCAATTCATCCTCAATGATCTGCCGGTATGTCTGCGCATGGTCCGCCACCGCGGGCTTGAGGTAGGGCTGGGCCCGCTGGCCGTGGGTGATGTGCCAATTTCCCTTGGCGTCCTGATAAGTCCAAGCCTCCTGCCGGCCGCCGGGGACGTATTTCCCCGTCCCCAGCTCCACATAGGCGGCGTATTCGTTGTTTGTGCCGACGTAAGCCGCCTGCCCCTCCGGCGATACCTGATGGGTAATGCTGCCCCGCAGGTTGCCCGTGTCAACAGGGCAGAGCTTCTTGGCGTATCCCTCCGCCGTCAGCCCGCATTTCTCCAAAGCCCGCAGCACAGCCGCCTCCATCGCCGCCATTATCTCTTCTCTGTTGTCTGTGATTTCAATCTTCATGGCTCGCCTCTCTAAACAAACGGCACAATGGCCTTGGTATCCTTCAAAAACTCCTTCGCCTTGGATAAGAAGGAGTTATCCGTCAGATATTCAATCCCCATGGGCGTAATCATGCAATTTTCCCAGTTCAGCGGATGGGGATATCTCAGGTTGTCAATATCCGCGAAAGTAATCCCCTCCACCAGGCTGTATTTTTGCAGATTGTAGAGGATATAGGCCCAATATCGGGGGTTGATTTCCTGCTTGTTCACCCGGAAATAATCGCTGTCCACGCTCAACATTTTAGGGTTGATTTCTTTCCCTGTTTTCAGGCACTGATACAGATAGGAAAGGATTTGATATACCAGCACCGGGTAGTCGTCTTTCGCCATGTCAGCCCTCCATATTTTGAATATAACGAATCTGGTCATAAATCCGCTGGAGCCGAATGCCGGTTTCGTCTGGCTCGTCGTTGTGCGTCACAATATTTTCAACAATTGCATCGTCAATCGCTTCGAGAAGCGCCTCCAGATCGTTCTTTTCCAGCGCATCCTCAAACTCAACAGAATTCTCCCACAAATATGCCTTTTGTTCTTCTGTGATTTCAATCTTCATGCGAGGATTTCGCCTCCTGCCTGCCCCGCCTCTCGCTGGCCGGGGTGGATTCCGGCTCCAACGGCAGCCCAGCCGCCCTTTCCGGTTCTCCTGCAAATCGCAGATCGCGTTTCTCTATGCTTCTTTCGATAAACCCAAGCCCTCCCTGGGCTCTTTTCAATGGTCTATGATATCATACCTGTGAGATACAATATGATAGGGCTTTCCATCCCGCAAGGCCTGTTCCAAGGTTTCCTTGTAAACCTGCGCGGCGCATTTTTCCTCCGTGCCAGGAAAATCAGCATAGTTGAACGCGATAAAGCGCTCCTGAAATTTTTCCTCATACTGATCCAGCATATCTTGCACTTCTCGGCTACGAATAATTGCGGAATCAACCTTGGCCACATACATAAAATCAGCCTCCTATAACAGCTTTTCATAAGCCTCTATCAACTCGGGAAAATGTTTTTTCAAAAGTTCCATCTTCTTTTTGTCCTGATAAGTATCCAACGCAAATAAGTTTGCAAAAGTATCCTTTTGCCGATTGCTTGGTTTTAACCAATATTCCTCATCTCCATGGTATAATACAGGGGGAGGTAACGATTATGAATTTTGACGAAATTATCCTGACCGAGGAAGAATTGTCCGCCTTGAAAGAATTGATCGATCTAACAAAAAACGGAAGCATGGTCTACGTAGAAGACGGAAACCGCGAAATTTTGGAGCGCTTTGAAAGCCTGAGTTTTGCAGAAATCTATAACGTCCCCAAATTTTCTCCTCATATGCCCAGGGAAAGCAGTCGGCGCTTCAGCGCTCCCAGGGGCGCAAAAGTCACAGAAAAAGGGTTTCGCTATCTGCTGTATCTGGCCGAACAAGAAAAGGAAAAAGCGGAGCGGCAGGCAAAGGAGGCGAAAGAGAAAGCCGGTCAGCTTGCCCAAAGCAAGCGCGACCGCCGATTTTCCTTGCTGAACACGCTGCTTGGCGCAGCCGCCGGCGCTCTCTTAACTCTTTTCATCGACCATTTCAACGAAATATGCCTCTTTTTCCAGTGCTTTTTGCAGCGGCGCTGAAAAGGAATCCCAAAACCGCAGAAACGGCGCAATATTATAGCCCTCTGCGGTTTTTGCTTTCGGCGCAAGCCCGGCCTCAATCGCCGCCACAAGCGCCTGGGCCTTTAGGGTAGACTTTGCGGATTGATGGATCGATTTATCTTTCATGGCGTGGCTCCTTGGCTTCGTCCGTTTTTTGCTCATCCAACATTTTCTTTGCGATTGTTGCCAGCATCCTATCCCGATCCCTTTGGCCGTCCAGCTGACGCACGATCGGATCATCCTCTGCATACGGTTCGGCTTTTTTCAAAAGCTGTTCAAAATATTCCCTATCCTCCGGTGATAAACCGCACCCCATATTGTTCAGCCTCCTTTAGAATCTGGTTCATCTGGTCGGCATATTCTTGCGGCGTTTGGCTTTGCGTCAATCTGTGCCCTTGCTCCGCGAAAGCTTTTATAAATTTTGCCGCCTGATAGCGTTCTGTTTTTTGCAGCAGATAAACATTTCCATTGTGCCCCACAGCTTCCATTATTCTCATATCATAGTCAAAAACAAAAGTTTCCACATCTTTTTCGGAAAAGGTGAACCCATCCGGATGATTATGTATCGCTACATAAGGAACAGAGGCTCCTGGCAGCCGAATACTTTTCGATGCAGTCTCTCCCAAAATCAGCGGCGTTAAGGGGGCCATTTCCAAATCAAAAATTTGGCCGGCCTCTGTCCCCAGCTCCCTGTCTTTCACTGCTTTCAGCAAGAGACGATTTGCTTCTCTTAGTTTTTCGGCTTTCTTTTCATTCCATCCCTCCGGCGATAAGAGAGGAATTTTTTCAATTACTTTTTGAGTTATTTTGATTTCTTGATATTCATTTCCTATATTTTTTATTGTATCAGAATCTGCCTGGTTTTGCAAATAAACCTTGCCGGCCTGCCGTTTCCCCTCCGCCCATTGGGCGTAGGTCATATTCTCTATCGCCGCGCTCTCGCCGGTTTCCAGGTCCCGGGCCCGCCGCTTGGCGTCGGACATATCCACGCCCTTGACCTTAGCAATCGTAGTGCAGCGGCAGTTTTTAGCTATTGCAAAAATGCCATTGCACTTTATTCTGTTTTGTGGTATACTTGAATTGACGAAATAATACCCATTTTTAGTTTGGAGGTTGTAAACATGCGTGGTAGCTTGCCCAGAAGGAATGATTTTGACGCCGATGATCTTGTCCGTCGCTATCTCGCCGGAGAATCCGTTAAGAAATTGGCTGAGAGTTTCGGATTTAGCAGACAGGTTGTTTATCGCGTCCTGAGACATGCCAACATTACGCCAAGGAACCGTTCTGAATCCATGTATATGCGTATGGCTCAAACGCCGCCAGAAGAACGGAAACGGCTTGCTCTTGCAGCCAACGAAACAAAGCGTGGACTTGCAAATACTCCAGAAATGCTCCATAAGCGAGCTTTGGCCCATAAGCGTTTTATTGGAATGTTTGAACAAGAATTTATTGATGCGCTTACCGCTGCTGGAATCCCCGTTATTCCGCAAGAACCGTTTCTTAGTTACAATCTCGACATCGGATGTGGGAATGTCGCCGTGGAAATTCACACTCAATGCGCAAGCCCTTTTGGCAAACATTTTATCAAAAGACTGGTACAGTGCGTCAATGCGGGGAAAAACATGGTCTATGTCTGGATTGACCCTCGCAATGTCAATCTTCTCCCGGAATGTTATGATAAGGTCGTCTCCATTGTTAAGGAGTGCCGCACCAACCCACCCATTCGGAGTCAATATTGGGTGGTTAGGGGTACAGGTGAACTCTACGCCACGGGAAGTTTTGATGACGATTAAGTCCCCATTATATTCATGCCTATATCCTCTGACAATATCGCTGTCGGAGGATATTCGCGTTTCTCCAACAAAGCAGTTGTATATTTCATGCCCCGGCCCGCTTGGGTCTCCCGGATACATCAGCTTGTATCCTCCAACGGAAAACGGCTTATCCTCCGCCACGCTTTGCCCGTCCGCCGCGCCGTGGCTGTGGCGGGTCCGGCCGTCCAGCGTGGCCAGCCACTCCTTTTCCAGCTCAATCCCCATCTTCGCGGCGGCGCTGTAGCTTTCCTGCCGCCCGGCGTTCTGGGCCCCTGTGACGGCCGTGCGGGCGGCCCGGATGGCGCTGTCCCGGTTCATGTTGGGGATATTGGTCTGGAGCCGGTCGGCCAGATGCTTGATACTCTCCCCCTGTAAAATGCCGCTGGTAACCTGGGCCGTGATCTGCCGCTTGCCCCAGGCCAGGTCTATTCCCCGTTTCACAGCCCGCTCTGGCGGGTAGTAGGGCATGAGATCCGGCCGCTCTGCAATCAGGCGCTTCGCCGTCTGCTCGTCCCATAAATCAAAGCCCACGTCCTCCCCAACCTGCCGCTCGATGGTATAGGCGGCGTAGTTGCGGTTGAGCGCGTAAATCCCCGGCGTCTGGTCGTTCATATAAGCCGCCGCGACCTCGTTGGCCCCCGTCATCCGCTCCGCCAGCCGGTCCCGCAGAGCCTCGAAGCGCTTGCCCCGGCTGATCTGGGCCAGCCGCCATTGCTTGTAGTCCTGCTCGGTGTATTCCCGCCCGTTTACCACGGTCCCGATCAGCTTTTTCTGCGCCTCGTCCCGCTTGGCAAAGGAGGCGAAATAGGCGTCGATCTTCCCTTGCAGCTCGCCGGCCGCCTTTTTGTATTCCGCGGCGATGCGGCGCTCCAACTTTTCAAGCTCCTGGTCCGTCAGCCGGTGGGCTTCGTCAGGCTTCCCGATCCTCCCTCGCCCCCTTCAAAAAAATCCCCGCCGCCTCATACCGAGACAGCGGGGAAAGGGGCTATTGCTTGGGTTGTTCCAGCTTCATACCTTGGCGGATCAGCCGCTTAAGTTCCGTCTGTTTGGCCTTGCCGTCGATGGCGGCCAAAATGTCGGCGTCTGTACGCTTGTTCAGCTTCAGGCCGACAAAGGTTGTGTTTTCCTTTGTCCAGTCCTTCCGCGCCTGCGTTTCTGCCATATTTTCACCTTTCTGAGAAGAGGGGCCGGTCTCCCAGCCCCATTCCCGGTTACTTCTGCTCCGCCGTGGTAACATACACAAAGATCAGTTTTTTGATTTCCTCTTTGGTATAGGTTTCCTTCGCCGGCTCCTTGTCGATGATGGCCAACAAGTCAAAGGCCATTGCTTTTCTGGTGTCCTGCCGCTCGGCCTCAGTTCCCATTTTCCTGTCCCCCTTTTCTTTAGGATGTTATTATGATACCATGGGTTTAACCTACTATCAAGAGGGGTCCCGAAAAAATTTTCCTCGCTGTCTCGATATGAAGCTGTCAATGTGCAAAATTGGGCCTATCTACTCTTCGCCTGGAGGCTCTCCCTCCAGCTCGTCCCCGCCGTTCCCCGGCTCGTTCCCCTCAAACCGGCCCAAATCCTCTGCGTCCAGCTGCTCCAAAATCTCCTCCGCCATGTCGGCGTCGCCCAGGATGGTCAGCAGCTTCCGGGTCAGGTATTCCCGCGTCACATAGGGCGCGGCCATCAAAACGGACTGCATCTCCTCCTGCTTGTTGGTAATCTGGTTCCGGGTGTAGGTCGGCTCGTCGTCGATGCCCGCCAGCTTCAGAATGCCCTGGATAAACTCCGTCACCTGCCGCTCGAATTTGTCGCATTTCAGGTCCAGGGGCACATAGCTGGCCCGGATGGCGGTGGCCGTCTGATTGCCGGCGACGACGGCGGAGGCGTCGAAGGCCTGAAAATCCTGATACAGCCGCTTCACCAGCATATCCACAGCGGCCTGAGTCCCCGCGAAGGGGGCCTCCACGGCGTGGGGCTCGGCGGTCGCCCCTTCCTCCGCGTTGTCCATAAACGCGATATGGGTCGTCTTCACCCGCTCCAGAAATGCCGCCGCGTCCAGCTCGTCCATGCCGCCGCAGTTTTGCAGCGCCCAATAGATGATATTGCCTTCGTCCACATTGTTCACCATGTTGGACGTGCAGACGTCCAGCGCGTCGATGGTATTGCGCTTGCCCCGCAGGGAGGAGCGGCATTCCCGATTGTTTTTCAGCGGCACAATGGGCAGCGAGGGGTAATTTTCCCCCTGATAAATCTTGTCCCGCTCCAGCGCCGCCCCGGCGATGCGCAGGATATAGGCCCGTTTGGGCCGCAGAATCTCCATTTCCCGGCCTTTGCGCCGGATGTATTCTGTGAACCCGTCCGGCTCGTAAAGCGTGCAGCGCAGCGGCTTGCCGCCGTCGATCTGCCAGAAGCGGATCCCCGCCGCCAGCGCCCCGTTTTCCTCGTCGTAAAGCGGCGCGAACTCGGTGATTTCAAAAACCTCCAAATGGTCTAAGTTCCAAAACCCAAAGGCTGCGCCGCCGATCTGGGCGTATTCCGCCGCCTGGCTTACCCGGGTATCGAAATCCCGGCCCAGCCGGCTCTTGTCCGTCCCACGGGCGAAGGTGACGCCGTTGCCTAGCAGATAGCCGGTCTGTTGATCCACCGCAAAGCCAAAAAAGGAGCTGGCGATCTTGTGGTTGGCCGTCCACATATCCTGATGGGCCTTGCCCCGCATATCGTAGAGGATTTTTTCATAGCGGTTGATGGTTGGGTTTTCCCCCTGGTAATAAAGCCGGGCCTCCTCCGCCTCCCGAAACGGCTCGCCGGCCTTGTGCTCCTGGATCACGGCCTGGATGAAACCCGTCAAGCCCTTCTCCCTTCCGCTCTCCCGGGCTTCCAGCAAATCCTGATAGGTTTTCGTGCTTTATCCCCTCCATCACTTCCAAACAGCTTTTCGCCCGCCCTCAAAAATCGATTTGCGCGGCTTTTGCTTGTTCCTCTGCACCAGCCGCATGGTCTTGCAGAAATATCGAAAATCGTCCATACAATGGTCGTTTTCCTCGATTGGCCGGTCCATTCCGGCATCTGCCGCCTTGCTGTCCCACATATAAGAGCCAAATTCTTTTATGCAGTGCTCGCACTGTCTGGACACCGCGATTTTGTTTGCTCCCAACAGCGTGCAAACGTCTGAAATGCCGTCCAATACATCGTTGTTCGCGTCTCTGGTATGATATCCGCGCTTTCGCAGCTCCGCCTTCAGGGCCGCCGCCGACGGGTCGATAATCACCCATCTTGGCATTATCCCGTCCAGCAGCATATCAAGCCCGTCCACAAGCTCAGAAACGGTTTTCTGGCGCTTTTCTTCCCGGCCCGAATAGTAATATTCCCTGAGCCTTATCCACCTGCCGCCGCCTTGTTCTTTGCGCCACAGGCCAAATGTTGTGGCATTCTGAATGCCGAAGTCAGAGGAAACATAGTAGTCGCCCTCTGTCGCCGGAAGTTCGTTCAGGATATGGTCCTTTTTGTTGAACATTGGGTAAACAAGCCCATCGGCAATCACGCGCTCTCCGAGGATATCCCGGCGATACCAGACGCTTGAAGGGTCGTACTGGGCCTTGATTTCCTCCCGGCGCTCGTCGCTGATGGACAGATTGTCGTCAATTGTAAAGTGTTCATACAGATAGCCTGCAAGCCCGGTTCCCTGATAATGGTCGATGTAGTCCCTGTAAATCCGGTGGTTGGGGTTGCAGGGGTTCAAATCCCATAAGACAAGAGGGTCAAGCGCCGCCGCCTGGCGGCCAAAGGCCACTTTGATGAAGCTCTCCCGGCTGTCGTCGCTGTCGTAATGCTCGTTGATCTCCGTGGCTATCCACAATCCGTAGCTGTTGCCCAGGATGCGCTTGTAGCTGTCCGCCTTGCCGCCGCCGGCAAACACAACGACCTTCTCTCCGGTCTGCGTGTGGATAAACAGCGCTTCGTTGTCCCGGTACTTCCCCCACTTGCAGCGGCCCCGGAACAGGGCTTCCAGGCCAAAGCCATTGCATACCCCGATGTTCAGTTTCGCGTTGCCGATGGTGGAGCCGGACGCAAGGTGAATCTTATCCCGGCACAGCTCCAGGTGCGCGGCGGCGATGATGCAGTGGTCGATGGTCTTGCCGGAACGGATCGCGCCCTCTGCCACGCAGATGCGGCTGTCAATAGCGGCGTTTATGTAGCGCTTGTGCTTGTCGGAGAAATCCGCCCAGGGGATGGTTTGGGTGAGAATCATATGATTTGGAGATTCCCATCCCCAAAATATTTGTCCCATGCAGAAGTAGGACAATCAATAAAATTTATGTAAATACCATCATCCCATTCAACCTTATCTCCAACTTTTTCATCCGCAAAATGGCAAATACAGTTTATTACACAGCCATTAAGCGCCCTTTCGTCAATAAGAGTTTTTATCTCGTCTAATGACAAGCTTTCTTCCAAATCGCAAACATAAAGCGTCATCTTGTATAACTGAGCCATCGTCTCACACCTTCAATTTCTCCGCCAGCGGGGTCAAATCCTCCACCGTTGTCTGTTGCTTGTCCTGGCGGTCGAAGGCTCCAACGTGCTTGCCCAACAGTTCCAGCGCTTTGATTTTATCCGCCATCTTGTATTTCTTGATAAATCCGACATAGTTTCCATCGCCGTCGGACACATCCTGCACATCCAGCCCAACCAGGGCGGCGGCGGCATCGTCGTCCAGCTTTGATATGTCCAGCGGCTTCCCATCCTTGTCAAACAACTTTCGGATATCGAAAAATCCCAGCTTGGCAAGCTCCCGGATAACCATGTCCTGGGTGATCTCGGTCCGTTGGTTGCGTTCCTGGATCTCCCTCTGAATGGCGGCCGCAACGTTATTTTTCGCTATCAGTTGCCGCCCGATATTGGGGTCTTTATATCCGGCCCGTTTGGCCGCAGCCGTGGCGTTCAGGTCGGCCAGGTATTCCGCCACAAAACGTTTTTGTTTTTCCGTCAGCCGCGCCGCCATCCCGCCTCCGCCCCCCTATCCTTCAATCTCAAATCCAGCCTCCCTTGTCGCGGCCTCAGGGGGAGACTTTCTCCCCCCGCCGC
>CAJUIK010000033.1 GCA_910585875.1 uncultured Eubacteriales bacterium
GTTCCAAACCCTGGCAGAGCGGGGCGGCGTGGCCGGCATTAACTTCGGACCCGAGTTCTTGAACGCCGATATTCAGCGCAAGGACAGCACGGCGGAGCTGATGAGCAAGCACATCCGCCGCATGATCGAACTGGGCGGCGAGGACGCCGTGGGCCTGGGTTCGGATTTTGACGGTATCCACGGCCAGCTGGAAATCGACCAGGTTTCTAAAATGCCGCTGCTCTTTGATCGGCTGAAAAAAGACGGCCTTACCGAGCGGCAGATCGAGAAAATCGCCTATGGCAACGTGCTGCGGGTCATTGGCGAAGCCATGCGGTAATGCAGGGGGAAAGCAAACAGACGGTGGCCCGGTTTTCCGCCGCGGGAACTCCAAAGTTCCCGCGGCGTATTTTTGCGGCAAGGACCGCGCCTGTTGGGCGGACAGACAGTCCGCGGCGCCGTCGGAGGAGGGGGCCTCCCTCAAGGCCGCCGCCCTTTGGGCAGGCCAAGCGGCGAGCCCATGGCGGGCCGACAGGACACTTGCCAAGGGCCGTTTTTTTTGATATACTAACGCTATTATTGCGATTGCTGCGGCGCCGAGGTTTTCCCCGGCGCTTCAGATGCGAAGAGAGGAGGGCCGCCGCGTGGAGAAAATGATTGCCCGCATGATGGAATCGGGCACCCGTTTGGCATTCGCGCTGCTGCTTATTTTTGCCGCGATCTCGTCTTTTTACAATGTGTGGATCGCTATTGGGGAGTTGTTTGTGGTCAGCGCCCTATATATCTATTATCGGGCCAAGGCCAAGCGCCGCCGGGCGGACATCCGCCGAACGGTGGAGACGCTGATGTTCCAGGTGGACGACGCTTCTAAAAATTCCTTGATGAATTTCCCGCTGCCCACCGCTATTCTGCGCATCGACACCGGCGAGGTGGTCTGGTGCAACGACGGCTTTTTTGAGATCACCGGCGCCCATGAGCGGATGTTCAATATGCACATCACCGACGTGATGGACGGTTTTGACACCAAATGGATTATGGAAGGCCGGCCCAAATGCCCCTATGAGGCGGAGGTCAACGGCCGTCATTTTGAGGTGTACGGCAATATCGTCCGCTCGGGCGGCGACGCCGCCAGCGCCCTGTTGACTACTATGTATTGGGTGGACGTGACGGATTACAGCGCTTTGCGGGCAAAATATGAGCAGAGCCGGCCTGTGGTCGCTATTTTGGTGTTGGACAGCTACGAGGAGCTGATCAAGGGAGTTTCCGAGGCGGAAAAATCCAAGCTCACCGCTCAGGTGGACGAGGATATCGCCAACTGGGCCGAGCCCGTCCACGGCGTGCTGCGCCGTCTGGACCGGGATAAATACCTGTTCCTCTTTGAACAGAAGGATCTGGCGGAATTTGTGGAAAAGAAATTCGATCTGCTGGACAAAGCCCGGGAAATCAAGAGCAGCTCCGGGGTCAGCGCCACGATCTCCATCGGCATCGGCAAGGGAGACACCGAGCTCAGCGAGCTATATCAATACGCCCGGCTGGCGGCAGACACCGCCCTGGCCAGAGGCGGCGACCAGGTGGTCATCAAGTCTAAATACGCCTTTGAGTTTTATGGCGGCCAGACCAAGGAAGTGGAAAAACGCACCAAGGTCAAATCCCGCGTGGTGGCCAACTCGCTGCGGCAATATATCAAGGATTCCTCCTATGTCTTCGTCATGGGCCATCAGCTCTCCGACCTGGACGCGGTGGGCGCGGCGGCGGGTATTTGCGCCGCTGTGCGCAAATGCGGCAAAAAGCCCTATTTTATCGTCAACAGCGACCGCACTTCCGCCAAGGACCTGATCGACAAACTGGCGGCGCTGGAGGAATACAAGGAATCTTTCATCAAGCCGGACGACGCGATTTTCATCGCGGATTCCAACTCCCTGCTGATTGTGGTGGACACCAACCGGCCGGATTTCGTAGATTATCCCGAGGTTTTGCAGACCATCCAGCGAGTGGCGGTCATCGATCACCATCGCCGGGCGGCCAGCTATATTGAGAATTATGTCATCAGCCTTCACGAACCCTACGCCAGCTCCACCAGCGAGCTGGTGACAGAATTGCTGCAATATATCCTCACAGGCCCCCAAGAG
Organism: uncultured Eubacteriales bacterium; assembly: GCA_910585875.1. Classification (GTDB taxonomy): domain Bacteria; phylum Bacillota; class Clostridia; order Oscillospirales; family Butyricicoccaceae; genus Pseudobutyricicoccus. The sequence continues at coordinate 2,109 of CAJUIK010000033.1, forward strand.
CTGAAGAAGGAGGAGGCCGAGGCGTTGCTTTCCGGTATTTTCCTAGATACCAAGAGCTTTACCGTCAAAACCGGCGTGCGCACCTTTGAAGCCGCCGCCTATCTGCGCCAATGCGGCGCGGACACGGTGGAGGTGCGCCGGCTGTTCAACAACAATTTCGATTCCTATATCAAAAAGTACCAAATCATCAGCAACGCCGAGCAGCCTTATCCTGGGGTTTCCGTCTCTGTCTTTGACGAAGACACCGAGCGGGCCACCGCCTCTCAGGCGGCGGACGAGCTGATCAACATCAGCGATATCAAGGCTTCTTTTGTGGTGGTGCGGGAACATGGCCGCGACGTGGCCATCTCCGGCCGGTCCTATGGCAAGATGAACGTCCAGGTGGTGCTGGAAAAGCTGGGCGGCGGCGGCAGCCTGACGATGGCCGGCGCCCAATTCCAGGACGCCGACGTCCACGAGGTGGCCGGCCGGCTGAAAGCCGCCATTGAGGAGTATTTGGCCGACAGCCAGAACGAGGCGGAAAACGTCCCTGTGTGACAGGGCGGCTGGAATAGGACAAAAGGTCAAACGATAGGTATGATCCGGGGCGGCCCGCCGCGCAAGCCGCCCCCCCCTTTTGATTCAGGTCGGCGCGGAGAAAACGGAGTGAAAACAGATGAAATTGATTTTATTGCAAGACGTGCGGGGACAAGGGAAAAAGGGAGAAATCATCGAGGCCAGCGACGGCTACGCCCGCAACTTCCTGCTGCCCCGGAAGCTGGCCGCCCAGGCCACGGCCGACGTGCTCAACGCCAAGAAAATCGCCGACGAGGCCACGGCCCGCCGGCTCCAGCTGGAAAAAGAGGCGGCTCAGGAGACGGCCCGGCAGCTGAAGGACAAAAAAGTGCATATCAAAGCCAAAGCCGGCGCCGGCGGGCGGCTGTTTGGCAGCGTGACGGCCAAGGACATTGCCGAGGAGCTGAAAAAACAGCATCAGGTAGAAGTGCAGAAAAACAAGATCGTCCTGGAGGACACGATTAAAAATTTCGGCTCCTATCAGGTGAAAGTCAAGCTCTATCCCGAAGTGACGGGTTCCCTCACCGTGGTGGTGGAGGAGCAAAACTAAAAGACGATGCCCATGGATGAATTGCTTTCCCGCCAGACGCCCCACAGCGTGGAGGCTGAGCAGGCGGTAATCGGCGCGGTGCTCTTCGACCCCTCCTGCGTAGTCGCGGTAATGGAGCTGCTGCGGCCCGACGACTTTTATATCGACGCCAATCGGGCGATTTTTGACACCATCAGCAGTATGTTTACCGCCGGACAGAAAATCGACCCGGTGACGATCTTGGACGAAATGAAGGTCTTGGGATACAAGGACAAGGCGGACCGGAATTATTTTATCCAGCTGATGGACGTGACGCCCACTTCCGCCAATGTGAGGGAGTACGCTCGGATTGTCCGGGAAAAGCGGATGCTCCGGGACTTGCAGCAAATCTGCAACGAGATTTTTGACATGACCCGAAACGAGCAGGACAGCGCCGGGACCATCGCCGAGCTGGCGGAGCAGAAAATCTACGCTGTCCGCCAGGGCCGGGAAATCAGCGGCCTGCGGCATATCAAATCCGTCATCAAGGACGTTTATGACCAGTTGGACGAGCTGGCGGCCAACCCGGGCAAGCTGCCCGGTCTGCCCACCGGCTTTTCCGACTTGGACAACGCGCTGGGCGGGCTGAATAAATCCGACCTGATTTTGGTGGCCGCCCGGCCTGCCATGGGCAAAACCAGCTTCGCGCTGAACATGGCCCTGTCGGCGGCCAAGCAATCGGGAAAGGACGTGGCGATGTTTCAGCTGGAGATGAGCGACACCCAGCTGACCTCCCGGATGATTTCCAGCGAAGCCTTGGTGGACAGCCGTAAGCTGCGGATGGGCGCTCTGGACGAGAAGGATTGGGAGAAGATCGCCCATGTCTCCGCCACCCTTTCCAAGACCAATATTTATATCGAAGACAGCTCCGCCATCACTGTTTCGGAAATCAAGGCCAAGTGCCGCCGGCTGGGAAACCGGCTGGGGATGGTGGTGATCGATTACCTTCAGCTGATGCAGGGCTCTAAACATTCGGAAAACCGTGTGCAGCAGATTTCAGAAATCTCCCGGTCCTTGAAAGTGATGGCCCGAGAGCTCAACGTGCCTGTGGTCTGCCTGTCCCAGCTCTCCCGAGGCCCGGAACAGCGGCCCAACAAACGGCCTATGTTGTCGGACTTGCGGGAATCCGGCGCTATCGAACAGGACGCGGACATCGTGATTTTCTTGTACCGGGACGATTATTACAACCCGGACAGTGAAAAGAAAAATGTGGTGGAGTGTATCATCGCCAAAAACCGTCACGGCGAAGCCTGCACAGTAGAACTGCAATGGCTGGGCCAATATACCCGCTTTTCCGGCCAGGATAACACCCATTATGAGCATTGAAGCAGAAATCCAGCGGAAAACGCTGGATTTTATGGCGGAATATGTCATGACTTCGCCGGGGGACGTCGTGTTGTGCGCCCTCTCCGGCGGCGCGGATTCCACTGCCATGACCGACCTGCTGTGGCGCAGCAAGCAAAAACTGGGGATTCGGCTGGCCGCGGCCCATTTTATTCACGGCCTGCGCCCTGAAGACGCCCAGGCGGAAAAGGAATTGGTCCGACAGTTCTGCCTGCGGCGGGAAATCCCGCTGATTGTGGGACAAGGGGATACCAGGGCTTTCTGCCAGGCGAACCGATGCGGCCTAGAGGAGGGCGCCCGGCGGCTGCGCTATGAATTTTTGGAGCGGGCCGCCCAAGAGCTGGGGGCCGGGCTTGTGGCCACCGCCCACCATATGGAGGACAATGGGGAGACGATTTTGCTCAACCTGTGCCGGGGCGCCGGCCTGCGGGGGCTGGGGGGCATCCCGCCCAAACGAGATGGGATTATCCGCCCCATATTGGCGTTGACGCGAGAACAAATTGAACAATATCTGGCGGAAAAGGGCATACCCTATAGCAGCGACCCCAGCAATCAATCGGAAGAATTTGCCCGGAATCGCCTGCGCAGTCAGGTTTTTCCCGGGCTGCAAAGCGTCAACAGCCAGGCTGCGGCCCATCTCTGCCAGGCGGCCCGGCGGGCCAGACAGGACGAAGAATACCTGGAAGGGGAGGCCCGGCGTCTGATCGAGCGAAACGGCGGCGGCGGGCGGATTTCCGTAGAGGCTCTGTCCCAAGCGCCGCCCTCTTTGAGCCTGCGGGCCGTCCAGCTGCTCTATGCTCAGGGCGGCGGGCGGGGAACCCTTTCCGAAGCCCATCGCCGGGCTGTTTTGGCCTTGTGCGGCAAAGGCCCTTCCGCCCGGCTGGCGCTGCCCGGCGGCATAGAAGCCCGCCGGCAGTATGAACAGATGATATTCGGCCCGGCAGACGACAAAAAAGCCGACAGGGCCTGCGCCTTTACAGCCCAAACGCTGGAAGAGGGCAAGCCTATCCGCCAGAACGGCTGGCAGGTGACCCTATATCGGGGGTCAGCGCCGACTGGGGAACAGGGCCGGCTCTTTTGTTTTCAGAGTCTGGCGCCCCCTGTGATTCTGCGGTCCCGGCAGCCGGGGGACCGCGTTTTTCAGGGCGGGCAGAACAAGAGCGTGAAAAAATGGATGATCGACCAAAAGATACCCGCCGCTTTGCGGGACGGCTTGCCCTTGGTCTGTGACGGCCAAGGCGTGGCGCTGGTCTGCGGCGGCATTGCCCGAGACGGCCAGAAAGAGGGAGCCCCTGGCTGGACTTTGGCGGTAAGGAGAATATGATATGAGCGATATGCGGGATCAAGTGGAGCGGACGCTGCTGACTCAAGCGCAAATTCAGAAAAGGGTGGGGGAGCTGGGGCAGATTTTCTCGCGGGAATATGCGGACAAGAACCCAGTGCTGGTTAGTGTGCTCAAGGGCGCCTTTGTGTTTCTGGCCGATTTGTGCCGGGCGATCTCCGTTCCCTGTTCGGTGGATTTCATGATTGCCTCCAGCTACGGCGCCGGCACGGAAACCAGCGGCCAAGTGAAAATAATTAAAGATTTAGACACAGATATTCGGGGCCGCCATGTTATAGTAGTGGAGGACATTGTGGACAGCGGCGTGACGCTGAGCCATATTATGGATATGCTGCAAAAACGGGGCCCCGCGTCCCTGCGGCTGGCGACGCTGCTGGATAAACCTGCCCGCCGCCAGGCCCATGTGGACATCGACTGGATCGGCTTTCAGGTCCCAGACGCTTTTTTGGTGGGGTATGGCTTGGATTATGCAGAAAAATACCGAAATATTCCAGATATTTGTATTTTGAAACCCGAGGTCTATCAGGCGTGACAGCGCCGCCTCGCGAAAGGTGTGAAAAATTCTTTGAACAACAATAAGATGAGAGGCGTGGGCCTGTATTTGCTGTTGTTGGTTGTTCTGGTAGGCGCCATCGGCTTTTTGATGGAGCCTAAGTCTACTCGAACGCTGTCCTATTCCGACGTAACCCAGTTTTTTGAAAATGGGGAAGTGGAGAGCTTTGTCATTGACGACAATGAGCTGACTATGCTGCTGGATAACGGTCGGCAATACCAGTATCGGATTCCCTCGCTGGACGTCTTTTATTTCGACCTGGGGGACACGATCAGAGAACAGCGGGCCGCGGGCACGCTGAAACAGGATTTTGTGGAGCGGGCGTCTATGCCTTGGTGGACGGCCTTTATCCCTTATCTGGTGATTATCGTGCTGTTCGGCCTGTTCTGGTATTATATGATGAACAAGCAGGACGGCGGCGGCAAATCCGCTATGGGGTTTGGAAAATCCCGGGCTAAGATGGTCAACGGCGGAGATAAAAAGGTTACTTTTCAGGATGTAGCCGGAGCGGACGAGGAAAAGAGCGATTTGCAGGAAGTGGTGGAGTTCCTAAAAGCCCCTAAGAAATTTTTGCAGCTGGGCGCCCGCATCCCCAAGGGCGTGCTGCTGGTGGGCCCTCCGGGCACAGGCAAGACGCTGATCGCCAAAGCCGTGGCCGGAGAGGCCGGCGTGCCCTTTTTCTCCATTTCTGGCTCGGATTTTGTGGAGCTCTATGTGGGCGTAGGCGCCTCTCGCGTGCGGGATCTGTTTGAACAGGCCAAGCGCCATGCACCTTCCATTGTGTTTATCGACGAAATCGACGCGGTGGGCCGGCAGAGAGGCGCGGGCTTGGGCGGCGGACACGACGAACGGGAACAGACGCTGAACCAGCTGCTGGTGGAAATGGACGGGTTTGGCGCCAACGAGGGAGTCATCATCATCGCCGCCACCAACCGGCCGGATATTTTGGACAGCGCTCTGCTGCGCCCCGGCCGCTTTGACCGCCAGGTCTATATCGGCGCGCCGGACGTCAAGGGCCGTCAGGCCATTTTGGAGGTACACGCCCGGAAAAAGCCCTTTGAAGAAGGCGTCAGCTTTGAGGCCATCGCCAAAACCACGGCGGGCTTCACCGGCGCGGATCTGGAAAACCTGCTGAATGAATCCGCCCTGTTGGCCGCCCGCCGATCCAAGAATAAAATCGGCTCTAGAGAGATCGACGACGCCTTTTTGAAAGTCATCATGGGCAATGAGAAAAAAAGCCGGGTTTATTCGGAAAAAGAGAAGAAGCTCACAGCTTATCACGAGGCGGGCCACGCCATTGTCACACGGATGCTGCCCTCTCGGGACCCGGTGCATCAGATTTCCATTGTGCCCCGGGGCCGGGCCGGCGGTTTTACCCTGAGCCTGCCCAAAGAGGATAAATTCTATACCTCCAAGCTGGAGATGCAGGACGAGCTGGTGACCCTGTTGGGCGGCCGGGTGGCGGAAAAGCTGGTGTTGGACGATATCTCCACCGGCGCTTCCAACGACATCGAACGAGCTTCGGAGATCGCTCGGCGGATGGTGACTCGCTACGGCATGAGCGACAAATTGGGCCCCATCGCCTTTACTTCAGACCACAACGAAGTCTTTTTGGGCCGGGACTTCGCCTCTTCCAAAAATTATTCTGAAGATGTGGCGGCCCTCATCGACCAGGAAGTCAAGCGCATCATCACCGAGGCCTATCAGCGCTGCGAGGCAATGCTGGAGGAACGCCGGGATACGCTGGATCGGGTGGCCGCCTATCTGTTGGAGAACGAGACCATGGACGGCGAGGCTTTCGAGCAGATTTTCAACGGCCAAGAAGCCGCGCCGCCGGAAAAGGTGGTGGAGATCGATTACAACCAAGCCTATCTCCATCGGGAATCCGACCCGGAGCTGGCGCCCCGTATTGATACGCCTCCGAATATCCCTCCTGAGGGGAAAGGTTTCTTGGATCCCCTTTCGGACCAAGAAGAGGATCGGGACGGCAAATAAAACAAGCCCCCGCTTTGGATGAAATAGCCAGAGCGGGGGTTTTTCAACCATTTGAATCAATCCCAGTGAAGCGGCGTGTCCCAGTCCAGGGGAACTTGCTCCTCCAGCAGCGCCAGAGCCTGTTCTGGGGAAAGGGTTTCGGAAAAGGCGATCCACCCTTGAGCGGGATCCTCAATGGGGACCAAGTAACGGTAAGGGGCGGCGGCGGTGATCAGCCGTTCTCCTTCTCGATAGGTCAGGGAGGAAACCGAAGCTGCTTTTGGGTCGGTCGGTTCCAGCAATATGTAGTCTTGGAACTCCGATTCTGCAAAGAAAGGTCCGGCATAACGGCCCAAGGACAGTCCTGGGCCAAGGGATAAACACCGGTAATAAGCTGCCCAGCCCTCCGGGCTGTAAACGGTGCGGGCTCGAATTTTGTTTTCCCCCTGTTTCAGGGCCAGCTCAAAGGTATGGCTAGGATATCCGATTTGGGTTAAATATTGCAGCCGGAAGGGCTTTTGCTTCTGGGCCGTTTCCAACTGAGGAAAGGGCGAAGCGATTTGGATATCAGGATGCTTCTTTCTCTCCATAAGATACCATCCCCCGCCGGTCAACGCCAGGCAGGCTAGCAGAACCGCCGCCCAGGCAGAGATTTTTTTGCTCTTTTTCATACTCATCCCTCCTAACCAAAGTATACTATGGAAATCTAATCAATGGAATAGGAGGAATGGACAAAAAAGTGAGTTGAAATTTGTGCATAGCCTACAAAAAACGCGGAGGCAATGAGAAAGAGCTTGCGGGGAAAAGACAGGTTTGATAAAATAAAAGAAACTGATGTTCGATAATAAGGGAGGCGCGCTGATGGAAGAACTGAGCCGAAGGGAATTGCTGCTGTGCAGCCTGAACCGCCAATATCTGCTGGAAAAAGGGGAGCGGATGCAGGTTGTTGGGGATCTGTTGGGATTACAGGCCCAATTCGCCCAGAACCCCGTCTATGCCCTGCGCATCCGGGCCCGGGACTTCCAACCGGAAACCTGGGGGCAGGGTCTGGTGAAAATCTGGTCCCACCGGGGGACTATCCACGCGGTCCGTCAAGACCAGCTGGGGCTGCTGCTTTCCGCCCGGGGCGTGGAGCGGCAGTGGGAAGAGGGACGCTGGGGCATTTCGGCGGCAGATCAGGCCCGATGGGCGGCCTTTATTCAGCGGCAGACGGAACAGGGGACGGGGCGGCGGGAGGAGCTGAAGCAGGCTTGCCGCCAAGCCGGTATGGCGGAAGAGCTGCTGGACAAAGTGTTTTACGGCTGGGGCGGCCTGTTGAAAGAGATGTGCGACCGGGGAATATTGGTTTACCAGAGCGGCGCGGAAAAGCGTTTCGCCCTGCCTGGGCCTATCCAATGGACGGATCGGCGGCAGGCCCGGCTGGCGGTAATAGAGCAATATTTCAAAACCTACGGCCCGGCGACCTTGGCGGACTGCGCCGCTTTCACCGGCTGGAAAATGGCCGAAATCCGGCGATTGGCCGAGGAGCTGCCTCTGAAACAAATCCGCTGCGGAGAAGGGACTTATTGTTATCTGGGAGATCTGAATCCGGCAGGCCAGCTGCCAAGATGTCTGTTTTTAGCCGGTTTTGACCAGCTTGTGCTGGGCTATCGGGACAGAAGCCGCCTTATCGACCGGCGGGACCTGGGCAACGTGACCAACCAGGCGGGTATTGTCTATCCCATTTTGCTGCTGCGGGGACGGGCGCGGGCCAGATGGAAAAAAGCGCCAGGAAAGCTGATTGTTCAGCCCTTTCGGCCGCTGAGCCTTGGGGACCGGCAAGCCATAGCCGCTAAAGGGAAAAAACTGTTCGCAGAAGAAAACGTTCAGACGGAGTTTTTGCCGCCGCTGGAAGAAACGCAGAATCGAAAAGGGGGGCAAAGGGATGAATCTTGATTGGGACAAGATAACGACAGGACGGGACTTCTGCCATATCACAGCGGATCCCAGCCAAAACGCCGTGACAATCGACGACGGAGAACGGCGGATTCGGATTTGTGCTTCGGCGGAATCCCTGGATTACTGCGTCCGGGTATGGGAGCGGATTTTGAACAGCGAGGGCCTGATTTGTTTGGATTTGAGCCGTTGGGACGGCTGGCGGATGTGCTGCCGCCGCTCCATTCGCATTCCCGCGGAGCGTCTCCAAAAGCTGCCTGACCAGGGAATCGGATCCGAGCGGGGCCGGGCTCAGGGGATTTTACTCCATGTCGCTCTGCTCCCACAGGCCAGGCTGTTGGAGCTGGAGGAAGTCTGCCGCCAGTTCCAGCAAGCGGCTTCGGAAGACGCCGAAATTCTGTTCAGCGCGGGATTTTCCGCCGAGGATTTCCTGGGCGCAGATGATACGTTGGGGTTTGAAAGAGTTTGAAGCGAAAACCGCTCTAAATTTTTTATGAAATCTTAGCAAAAGCGCTTGTTTGCGACCTAACCTCATGAGGTTTTGACAAAAAATCCATATAAAATGGGCCGTTATAGGGCGTCTTTGGGGCAGGCTTTGGCGCATTCTAAACACAAAATGCACTCTGTGCCGTTTTTCCGTTTCCGGGAATTGTCTGTCATATCCACATTCATTGGGCAGACTCGTCTGCATTTTCCGCAGGAACTACATTTGCTCTTGTCGCATTGAACGCGCAACAGAGAAAAATAGGACATGGGTTTCAAAAACACGGTTACAGGGCAGATGTATTTACAGAAGGCGCGATTGTCCTTCAGCCAAAAAGCCAAACCGGTTCCAATCGCATAATATAGGGCGTTCCCAATCCCAAAGGCCCAAAACATGATTTGTTCCATGTTGGGCGCATGAGCCAGAAAGAGGGCGCTCACAAAAGCCAGAGACAGGGCGAACGAGAGATACCGGGCCCAGCCCCATTTTTTTCGAGGATTTTGGGGAATTGGATAGGGAAGAAGGTCTAAGATCATGGCCGTCCAGCAGGCGTATCCGCACCAGCCCCGCCCAAAAACCAGCGGACCGAGGATTTTTGCCACAACATAGTGGATGGTCGCCGCCTCGAACACCCCAGAGAAAAGATAATACCAGAATCCCTCCAGCTGCATATTTTCTTTGCAGATCAGCCCCAAATAGACAAGCATATAGCTGCCTGTTAAAAATTGAGAAATCCGGCGGGCGTGTTTATAGTTGAGACGAAACAGCAGAATCCCCGCTGCGACGGACAAGCCGATATAACTGAAATTGAAGAGATAAAAGAAATTTCCTGTCCGCTGCCAAAGGAGGACGGCGATGAGTTCAAACAGCAGGCAGAAAGAAAGGGGAGGAAGGATCTTTTTGAGCATATGGGACTTTTGTTCCATGGCGGCCAGCCTCCTGGAATGAAAACCCGTCCCGCCGGATATGCGCCGGCGGGACGGGCTTTTTGTCAGATTACACAACGAAAAGTAGAATGAGATCGATTTAATCCAAAATGGATTCGGTTTCTCCCTCTACGCCGGCCAACAGCAGCGCCAGCAGCAGGGCTTCCTGCACGCCTTTGTGGGCGTCGACAGTCTCAAAGAACTCGTTCAGGGTGTGAGCGCCGCTGTCCACGCCGCCGATGCCCAAGCAGACCGCGGGGATATTTTTGCCAATGGCCATGTTGCAGTTGGTGGAACCGCCCTGGAGGAAATAGGGGTCGCAGCCCGTGGCCTGGATGGCGGCGTAAGCGCCTTCCACCATGGGGGAATGGATGTCCTGAGTTCCGGCGGGCACATTGCAATAGCGCTTGTGGGTGAAGGTGATCGTATCCTTGCCCCAGCGGGCGGTTTCCTCGTCGCAGGCCTCTTGAAGGGCGGTCAGGATGCGCTGATACAGCTCGTCCAGCACCTGCTGGGAGTCGGAGCGGAAATTGAATTTAATGGTGGCCTCGGGCACGATGGCATGGATGCCCGCGTCGTTGCCCGCATGGAAATTGGACACGCAGAAGGAGGTCTTGGGGTCGGAGGGCACCTGGAAATCCGCGATTTTGGCCACAGCCCGGGCGGCGGCGTTCAGCGGGTTGGCCACTTGGCCGAAGGCTCCGTGGGCGTGGCCGCCGATGCCGTGGAAGGTGGCTTCGCAGGTCATATGGCCGGTGGCCTCGTAGACCACGCCTTCAAAACCGCCGCCGTCCACGCTGACGCTGGCGTCGACCTGATTGTTTTCCAGCCAATGGAGCATACCGCCGAAGGAGCCAATGCCCTCTTCTTCCACCGTGCCCACGAAGACCAGGTCGCCCTTGGTCTGGATGCCGGCGGCGTTCAGCGAACGGACTACCGATAGGGGCACTACCATGCCCCGGGTGTCGTCCACGATGCCGGGGGCGTAGACCCGGGTTCCCTCCCGGCGGGGCTGGGGATTGGTGCCCAGGGGGAAGACGGTGTCCATATGGCCTTCCATCAGCACCTTTTTGCCGCCGCCCGCGCCCGGGCGGACGCCGACTACGTTGCCGTGGCCGTCGATGCGCACGTCCTTCAGGCCCAGCTCCTGGTACATCTCGGCGTAGCGGGCGGCTTTTTTCTCCTCGTGGAAGGTGGGCGCTTCAATTTTGCACAGCTCGATTTGGTTTTCCAGCGTCTGTTCCGCGTCCTGTTCGGCAAAGGCCATAGCCTTTTTCACGCTGTCCAGGGCCAGCAGTTTGTCCAGCGTCTGGCGGACTTTTGGGGAAACTTCATAATTCATGGGAAATCCCTCCTGCAATAAAAATGATGGAATCTTCTGAACCCCATTATGGACTGTTTTGCAGATAAAATCAAGGAAGCGAAGCAAACTTCGTGCCATTTGCCAGAAACCCGCCTCTGTTTTTGTGGAAAACGCACAAAGAGCAGGGGCGCAGAGAGGGCGGCTTGTTGACAAGAATAGAGGGATGGGATATACTGGGCCGGGGGAAAGCCCCCCGGAAAAGAGGCGGCGAGTATGGAACTGCGGGAGCTGGCAAAGGAGCAGCGGGAATTTTATCAGACAGGGCGGACCCTTGACTGCGCCTTCCGAGCCCAGGCCCTGGAGCGGCTGGCTCGGGGGCTGGAACAGCGGGAAGAACGGCTGTGCCGGGCTCTGGAAGCGGATCTGGGCAAGCCGCCCTTTGAAGCGTATATGACGGAAATCGGCTTGGTGAAAAGCGAGCTGCGGTGGCAGCGGACCCATTTGCGGGCCAATATGCGCCCCCGGCGGGTTCCCACGCCGCTGGACCAATACAAGGCCCGCAGCTTTCGGGATCCCCGCCCGTATGGGACGGTTTTGGTGATGGCGCCTTGGAATTATCCGCTGCTGCTTTCGCTGGCGCCGCTGACCGGAGCCTTGGCCGCGGGCAACTGCGCCGTCGTCAAACTGTCCGACCAGGCGCCTCGCTCCGCCGAAGTTTTGACAGACCTGCTGGCCGACTGTTTCGACCCCGGCCATGTCTTCGCTTTGCAAGGGGGCCGGGCAGAAAATCAGGCCCTATTGGCCCAGCGGTTTGATAAAATCTTTTTCACAGGCAGCCCGGCTGTGGGGCGGGCGGTGCTGGAAGCGGCGGCGCAAAACCTGACGCCGGTCGTGTTGGAGCTGGGGGGCAAAAGCCCTTGCTTTGTCACAAAGGAGGCCGATCTCAAGACGGCCGCCCGGCGCATTGTCTTCGGCAAATTTCTCAACAGCGGCCAGACCTGTGTGGCGCCGGATTACTTGTTGGCGGATCGGGCCGTTTTGCCGTCGCTGCTGCCGCTGATTTGTCAGGAGATTGAACGGGCCTTCGGCCCTAGGCCGATGGAATCGCCGGGGTATTGCCGGATTGTCAACCAAAAGCGGTTCGACCGGCTGCTGGAGCTGATGGGCGGCGGCCAGGCCCTTTGCGGCGGCGGCTTTTGCCGGGAAAAGCTGACCATAGAGCCCACGATATTGACGGGGGTTTCCACGGAATCCCTTTTGATGCAGGAGGAGATTTTCGGCCCCCTGCTGCCTGTGCTGCCCTATGACGTGCTGGAGGAGGCCCTTTCGTTTGTGGAAAGCCGGCCTCATCCCCTGGCCTTGTATGTGTTTACCGAGAACAAGAAGCAGGCCCGTCAAATCATGGGGCGGCTGCAATTCGGAGGCGGCTGCGTCAACGACACAGTGGTTCATCTGGCTTCCCATCGCCTGCCGTTCGGCGGCGTGGGGCAAAGCGGCATGGGCGCATACCACGGCCGTCAGAGCTTTGAGATCTTCACGCATTATCGGAGTATTGTGGATGCTTCCACAAAAATTGATTTGCCCATTCGTTACCGGCCCTATACGCCGGCTAAATTTTGGACGCTGCGCCGCTTCCTCAAGTGAGCGGGGCGAAAAGCAAAAATAAAGGAGAAATAGACCATGGAAATTTTGGTGAAAACCTATCGGGGCCCGCTGGAGGATCTGTTCCACACGGGCCATATTGCCGTAGTAGACAGCCAAGGCAAGCTGCTTTACAGCTGCGGCGACCCGGCTCGGGTGTGTTACGCGCGGTCTTCTGCCAAGCCCATTCAGGCCCTGTGCGTGTTGGAAAGCGGCGCTGCGGAAAAATTCGGCCTGGACGACCAGGACATAGCTCTGTTCTGCGCCTCCCACAACGGCGAGCCCATGCACGTGGAAGCGGTGCGTCGGGCTCTGGCCAAGGCCGGGCTGGACGAAGGATACTTGCAATGCGGCGTCCATTACCCTCTCTATGAGCCCGAGGCCGACCGGATGAAGGCCGAGGGAATTGAGCCCAGACAGATCCATTGCAATTGCAGCGGCAAGCATACCGGTATGTTGGTAACCGCCGCTGCGCTGGGGGAGGAGCTGGACAGCTATTACAAGCCCGAGCACCCAGTGCAGCGGCGCATCCGGGCCATGGTTGGCCAGGTATGCCAATATGCACCGGAAAAGATTATCCTGGGCACAGACGGCTGCGGCGTGCCTGTTCACGCCCTGCCCCTGCGGGCCTTTGCCCACGGCATTGCCCGGATGGCAGACCCAGCTTGCCTGGGCGGCAAGCTGGGAGAAGAGGCGGCTCGGATCACCGCCGCCATGGCTCAGTACCCGGAGATCATGTCGGGCACAGGCCGTATTGACGCCCAGCTGATGCGCAAATACCCGGATCGGCTGTTCTGTAAATCCGGCGCGGACGGTTACTATATCGTAGGCGACAAACAAGAGGGAATCGGCGTGGCGGTGAAAATCGACAGCGGCGTCGGCCAGGCTCGAAACGCCGTGGTGACGGAGGTCCTGCGTCAGCTGGGAATTATTTCCGAGCAGGATTTGGAGGAATTTGCCGCCGTTCATACCCCGACGGCCAGAAACCACAAAAACGAGGACGTGGGCTTGATGAAGCCTGTCTTCCAGTTGCGCAAGGCGGATTGAGATGACCCGGCAGGAGCTGAAGGTCGGCCGGATTCCCGCATTGCTTTGGGGAGATCCGTCGGACCGGGGCATTGTGGCCGTCCACGGCAGCCAATCCCATAAGAGGGACCGGGTGATAGAAATTCTGGCCCGAAAGGCGATGGAAAAGGGGTATCAGACCCTATCCTTCGACTTGCCAGAGCACGGGGACCGGAAGAACCAGAGCGCGCTTTGCAAGCCCGGCCCTTGTATCCAGGATTTGAACAGCGTCATGGACGAGGCCAAAACCAGATGGCGGGAAGTCGGCTTGTTCGCCAACAGCCTGGGCGCCTATTTCAGCCTGCGGGCTTATCCTAACGCCGGGCTGAAACGGGCTTTCTTTCTCTCGCCGCTGGTCGATATGGAGCGGATGATCCAGAATATGATGGATTGGTTTCAGGTTTCAGAGGAGCGGCTCCGGCGGGAAGGGGAAATTCCTACCCCTATGGGGCAAACCCTTTATTGGGATTACTATTGCGACGTCCGAGCCAACCCCATAGAGGCTTGGGACGTTCCCACGGAGATTTTGTGGGGCGAACAAGACGAACTGTGCGAAAGGGAGACTGTGGAAGCTTTTGTCCGCCGGTTCGGCGGCGGCCTGGAGATTTTGAAAGGCGCAGAACACTTTTTCCACACGCCGATCCAACTGGCCGCTTTGGAAGATTGGCTGGATCAAACACTCTGAGCTCCCGGCGTTTCGGCCGTAATACATCATAAAAATTCCGCCTCTTTTGTTGAGAGGCGGAATTTTTTGAATAATTTTATGGGAAGAGGCAAATCAGGGGCTGCCGCCGCGGTTATTCTGTCAGCCAGCCCTTTTGGACGGAATCTTGGATGGACTGTTCCACAAAGGGCCACAAGGCGGGGGCGGCTTCCTGAATGGGGGCCATCCGCTGATAGACCTGGCCGGCGGTCACATGGCCCAGCCGCCAAGTGTGGCCCTGGGTCAGCAGGTTGTTGATCAGCGGCTGAAGCCTGTCCATGGCGGCGGCGTATTTGGCGTCCGGCGTTTCCATGGCGTCAAATTCCTCCCAGAGCTTCCGGTATTCCACTCCCTGGTCCTCGGGCAGCAGGCCGAAGAGCCGGTCGGCGGCCTGTTTTTCCCGCAGAGCTTTGTCTGCGTTGGCCGCTTCGTCATAGCAGAAGGTGTCGCCGGCGTAGATTTCCACCAAGTCGTGGACCAGGGACATACGGATCGCCCGGTCCAGGCTGACGCCGGAAAGACCTCGGTATTCATAGAGCACCATGGCGGTCAGCGCCAAGTGCCAGCTGTGCTCGGCGTCGGTTTCCTGACGGGAGCCGTCGGCCAGCAAGGTCTGGCGGAGCACGTTTTTCATTTTATCCGCCTCAATCAGAAAGGAAAGCTGGCTGTCAAATCGTTGATGATGCAAGGTTGAGTTCCTCCCTTGTTTCCTGTTTTCAGACCAGTTTACCCCATTCTTTGGGAGATGTCAATTGTTTCGGAGAAAATGCGTTGACTGGGATGGGGAGAGCGGGTACAATGGAAATAGAAGGGGGAACGGCGATGATGAGGATGAAGCGGGGGTTTTACCGCGCCGGCGGGCGGATTTATTATGGGAAATATCCTGAAGGGCAGGTTTCCGGCTGGATGCTGCTTTCGGCGGCGCCGGCGGAGCTGTTGGAGACGGATCGGCCCTTCGCCCAAGGGGAAAGGGCGGAGTTGCTTTTTCCGAATCACCAGCTGACAGAGCCGGAGCGGGAACAGTTGGAACGGGGTCTTCGGGAAATCTGCCGCTGTTTGGGGGCGGATGGATTGGGAGGAGCGGATTTCTCTCCAGCGGAACGCCGTCTGGGTTTGGCTCTGCCTGAGGAAATCAAGATCCTTCACCGGGCGCTGGCCCGGTTTCCCGCCGCTATGGAGGGCAAAGAGCGGTTTTTGCCGCTGGAAGAGCTGGCGCTGGATCAGGGCAATCTGATTTTTTATAAAATGCGCCGGACTCCCGTGGGGCTCTCTTTGGAACGGGGCGCGCTGATGCGATATTGGAAAAAAGAATGGCGTTACGCCCCGGAAGGCGAGAGTTTTTTACACTGCGCTCTGGATCGGTTGGCCGTTTGGGCGATTGGAACCATGCCCTTTTGCCAGAAGGGCAAAATCAAAGGGGAGCTGCGAACGACGCTGCGGCCGAAGATATTGTTGGAAGAGATTTATCGAGGCAAATTCTCTGTTCTGGAGGAATACCGACACGACGGGAATTTCATCTTGTGCAGACCGGGAGCGCTGGGTTGGTTCCGGCAAAACGGATTTTACGCAGATATTGTAATTGGCGCGGCAAGCCGGGAGCTGCTGAAAGACTTGCAGCCGCCGGAGCTGAACGCTGTTTGGGAGGAATAGAAAGACCCGTCAGAAAGGGGCGCGAATCCTGTGGAAGTTTTGGAAAAAGACGGCGTCGTCCAGGTTCAGCTGGAGGATTCCTTGAATTTGGACCATATTTTTCGGTGCGGCCAGTGTTTTCGCTGGCGGCCCTCGGAACGGGGCGGCTATATCGGCGCGGCTTACGGTAAGGCGGCGCGGGTTTGGCAGCAGGAAAACTCCCTCTTTTTGCGCTGCTCTGCGGAGGAGTTCCATGGAGTTTGGCGTCGTTATTTTGATCTGGACCGGCGCTATGACCTGCTGGCTCGGCGTTTTTGCCTCAATGAATTTATGAAAAAAGCCGCAGCCCATGGCAGAGGACTGCGCATTTTGCGTCAGCAGCCTTGGGAGGCTTTGATTTCTTTCATCGTGTCCCAGTGCAACAATATCCCCCGGATCTCGGGAATTTTGCAGACTATGTGCCAGCTTTGGGGCCAGCCCTTGGAGCTGGAGGGGGAGACGCTTTACGCCTTTCCCACGCCTGAGGCGCTGGCCGCCCTTTCGCTGGAGGACCTGGCGCCGCTGCGGGCCGGTTACCGGGCCAAATATATCTTGGCAGCGGCCCAAGCCGTCAGCCGAGGGGAGCTGGATTTTGCCTCCCTGGAGGCCATGGACGCAGACCAGGCTCGACAGGCGCTGACGGCTTTGCCCGGCGTAGGCCGCAAGGTGGCGGACTGTGCGCTGCTCTATGGGTTGGGCAAACTGGAGGCCTTTCCTGTAGACGCCTGGATGAAAAAAGCCGCGCCTTTTTATGGCGTCGCCCCCGAAGAGTTCGGTTCGTTGGCCGGCGTGGCGCAGCAATATATCTTCTATTACGCCCGAGAAAGCGGGCTCAAAGAGCTGCCTGCAAGAGATTGAAGAGGGCGAGATGAGAAAAAAGAAATAGGGCGCGGAAGCCTCCGCGCCGATACAAGCGCGCCCGTCGGGGCCTCCCGACCGAGCCCTTTGGGCAAAAGGCCGAGGCAGTCGAGCGTCGAGGCCGCTTTCCCCCCGCGCTCATACGAGTACGCCCGTCGGGGCCTCCTGACCGAGCCCTTTGCGCAA
>CAJUIK010000034.1 GCA_910585875.1 uncultured Eubacteriales bacterium
TCACTTGTTTGCGCCGCCCCGTTTTCCGCTGCCCTTAAAAACATTGATTTTACTGAGTTTTCTCATGTTTTCTTATGGCAACGCCCTTAAGCCGCGCTTTTTTCATGCCCGGCGCCGGCTGAAATTTTTTCTTGACAAAGTAAGTTAGTTGATGTAAACTGAATCCGCAAGGAAAGGTTAGCCAAGGCTAATCTTTTTCAAGGGACATAGGTTAGCGTGTGCTAATTAAAATTACAGAAGGGAGGCGGCATGATGCCCCTGACAATGGCAAAACCCGGAGACACGGCGATCATACGCAAAATTACCGGCAAGGACGAGACGCGGCAGCGCCTGGCTGAGCTTGGATTTGTGACAGACGCCGCCGTGACGGTGGTCAGCGAAATGGCCGGCAGCTTGATTTTGCAAATCAAAGGAAGCCGGGTAGCGCTGGACCGAACCATGGCCAACCGCATTTTGATTTAATTTTTGACAAGGAGAGACGAGTATGAAAACGCTGAAAGACGCCAGAGTGGGCGATACTGTCGCCGTCGTCAAGTTGCATGGCGGAGGCGCCGTCAGACGGCGCATGATGGATATGGGCATTACCAAGGGCGTGAGCTTGTATATCCGCAAGGTGGCGCCCTTGGGAGATCCTATGGAGCTGAATATCCGGGGATACGAGCTCTCCCTCCGCAAGGCGGATGCGGAACTCATCGAAATCGCATAGCGACGCCTTTCTTTTTTGACTATAAGTTAGCTTTAGCTAATCAAAATAAGGAGTGTGAACATGGAAATCAAAATTGCGCTGGCAGGAAACCCAAACTGCGGCAAAACCACGCTATTCAACAGCTTGACTGGCTCCAATCAATATGTAGGCAACTGGCCTGGCGTCACGGTGGAGAAAAAAGAGGGCCGGCTGAAGGGAGACAAAAATGTGGTGATTCAAGATCTGCCCGGCGTCTATTCCCTTTCTCCCTATACGCCGGAGGAGGCTGTGGCCCGCGGATATTTAATCAACGAAAGGCCCGACGCTATTTTGAATATTGTAGACGGCGTCAACATCGAGCGAAACCTATATCTGACTACCCAGCTTGCCGAGCTGGGCCTGCCCATGGTAGTCGCGGTCAATATGATGGATCTGGTTCGCAAAAACGGCGGCCAAATCGACCTGAAAAAACTCTCTCAGTCCCTGGGCTGTGTGGTTGTAGAGACAAGCGCCCTGAAGGGAGAAGGCTGCGTAGAAGCCGCCCGGCAGGCGGCGGAACTGGCTCGAAGCCGTCAATCTGCGGAGCCGCTCCCCATATTCAGCGATAGTGTGGAACAGACTTTGACCTATATTGAAGAAGCCATTGGCGGGCTGGTCAATCCCCGATATCTGCGCTGGTATGCCGTCAAGGTCTTCGAACGGGATCCGCAGACGTTGGAGGATCTGGCCCTGGACGAAGAACTGAAAAACCGCTTGGAGCAGTCTATCGCCCATTGCGAACAGGAGCTGGACGACGACGCGGAAAGCATTGTCGCCAACCAGAGATATTCTTATATCAGCGGCGTTGTGGGTAAATCTATCAAAAAACAGACGGCCAAACACAGCCTCTCCCCTTCGGATCGAATCGACCGAATCGTCACCAACCGACTGCTGGCCCTGCCGATTTTCGCCGCCGTGATGTTTTTGGTCTATTACATCGCTATCGGCACTGTGGGCGCTTGGTTCACCGACTGGACCAACGACGTGCTGTTCGGCGAACTTATCCCCCCGGCTGTCGAGAGCTGGATGACAGGTCTTGGCTGCGCCGACTGGCTGGTAGGATTGGTTGTGAACGGCATTATAGGCGGCGTGGGCTCTGTGCTGGGCTTTGTGCCCCAGATGCTGGTGCTGTTCCTGATGCTTTCCATCTTAGAAGATGTTGGTTACATGGCTCGGGTAGCCTTTATCATGGATCGGGTTTTTCGCAAATTCGGCCTGTCGGGTAAGAGCTTTATTCCCATGCTGATCGGCTCGGGCTGCGGCGTGCCTGGCGTGATGGCCAGCCGGACTATTGAAAATGAACGGGATCGGCGCATGACGATTATGACGACCTGTTTTGTGCCCTGCGGCGCCAAAATGCCCATTATCGGCCTGTTTGCCGGCGCTCTCTTCGGCGGCAGCGGCCTAATTGCAGTATCGGCTTATTTTGCCGGCGCGGCGGCCGTCGTTCTTTCCGGAGTGACGCTCAAAAAGACCAAAGCTTTTGCCGGAGACCCGGCGCCTTTCGTCATGGAGCTGCCTCCATACCATGCGCCGTCTGCCGACAATGTTTTGCGGGCTACCTGGGAACGGGGATGGAGTTTCATCAAGCGGGCTGGTTCTGTTATTTTGGCTTCCTCTGTCGTTCTTTGGTTCCTCCAAGGTTTCGGTTTTGTCAACGGCGCCTTCGGCATGGTAGAAGACAACAACTCCTCCCTGCTGGCTGCCGTCGGCAGCGGCGCGGCTTTCCTCTTCCAGCCGCTGGGCTTTGGCGATTGGCAGTCTGCTGTGGCTACGGCTACCGGGCTGATCGCCAAGGAAAACGTGGTTTCCACCTTCGGCGTACTGTTCCATTTGGGCGAAGGCGTCGCCCAAGACGCGCCAGACCTGTTGACTGCCGTCGCGTTGCATTATACCCCTCTTTCCGCCTATTCCTTCCTACTGTTCAACCTGCTCTGCGCCCCCTGTTTCGCCGCTATGGGCGCCATCAAACGGGAAATGAACAGCACCAAGTGGACGCTGGCCGCCATCGGCTATATGTGCGGCTTCGCCTATGTCGCTTCTCTGATTGTCTATCAGCTGGGGGGCCTGTTTACAGGCGAAACGACGCTGGGGCTGGGCGTCGCGGCGGCTCTGGCCTGTCTGGCAGGCTTGATCTGCCTGGTTTTCCGACGCAACAAATACGACGGCGGCCGGCAGACTGTTCGGGCCGCCTCCGCCGCTTCGCCCGCTGGCAGCAGATAAGCGCGGCGGCAAACAAAGGAGGTCTTTGCAATGAATCTTCCCACAATCATCGGCTCTTTGCTGGTCTTTTCCCTATTTTTCGCCATTCTGGGCCGGGGTATTTTCAACCGAAAACGGGGGAAAAGCGGATGCAGCTGCGGCTGCTCCGGCTGCCCCAGCCAAGGTCTATGCCACCCAAAGCGCCAATAGAACGAAGAAAACCAAGCCCGGCGAGCGCGCTCGCCGGGCTTGGTTTTTTTGCAAAATAACTCAGCAGTCCTCCAGAAACCGGTACAGCCAATTCCAAAAGGGCTCCCGCTTGCCGCAGTCCGGGCAGACGCCCATGCCATAGACCAACGGCAGCGCAGAGGAAATCTGATCGTCTCCTGCCAAAGCCAGCAACCCCTGGAGCCAGGCCGCTTCCTGCCCTGTGAATTGGCCGTCCCAGGGGCCGGTTGAGGCGGGGATCAGGCAATCCGGCCGCTCTGCCAGCGGCAGGGTTTCCTCTTCCCAGCCGCATTCGCAGGCGACGGCCCCCTCCTCCCAACAGGAACTAGAGAGCAGATAAAGGCCGTAGGCGTGTCTCCTGTCGCCCACAATCGACAAAGCAGCCAGCGCAAATTGCTGGCCCAGCTCCACGTCCTCCGCTAACAGCCGGGCAGCCTCGGGGCTAGCGGCCAGCCGCTTGGTCAGCGGGCCCAGCCCCTCCAGCCCTTGCTGAAATTCTTGAAAAGCCGCTGAAGCCGGCTCCAGCGGCTGGTCTGCCTCGGCGGCAACGGCCGGGCCAATTTGGGCTATCAGAAAAATCTGGTCTTCCTCTGGCAAGCCGGCGCACAGCGCCGCCAGATGGGGCAGCGCATAAGCGGTAGCGCTATAATAGCTGAGCTGATGGCCCAGCTCTTCTGACAGAGCCTCCATGTTCTCTCGGAAATCCCCTTCTTTGCGGAGCAGCCTATCCAGAAGACTGCCCACGCCGCCGCTGGCGGAATCCAGCGTGAGCCAAACCGGCGAGTTCAATTCTATCATATTGCGCCTCCTTTTTCCGGTAAAACCGGCCGTCTTATTTCGTCGCCTGCTCGCCGCGGCCTGCGGCAAGATAGAGCAGAGCGTTACACAGAGCGGCGGCGATATTGCTGCCCCCTTTGCGGCCCCGGGCCACAATGCAAGGCGCTTTGGATCGCATCAGCATTTCCTTGCTTTCCATCACATTGACAAACCCCACCGGCGCGCCGATCACCAGCCGGGGGGCGACCCGGCCCTCTTCCATCAGTTCGCACAGGCGGATCAGGGCTGTAGGAGCGTTGCCCACCGCCACAATCAGCGGCCCTTCCAAGGCCGCCGCCTTTTCCATGCACACCGCCGCCCGGGTAACGCCTCGCCGCCGGGCCTGCTCCGCCACGTCTTCTTCCGCCATAAAGCACAGGGCCCGGCCCTGGAGCTTGGCCAAGGCCGGCTTGCTGACGCCGCTGAAAGCCATATTGGTGTCTGTGACGATACAAGCCCCCTCTTTCAGCGCCTGAAGCCCTGCTTCCAGAGCGCCGGGGGAAAAATACAGGTTGTCCGCATAATCAAAATCCGCCGAGGCGTGGATGGCCCGCATAATCACCGGCGCCTGATCAGGGGGCAGCGCCTGGCCCATGGCCGCGAGCTCTTGGGCGATGATTTCAAAGCTGCGCGTTTCGATATCCGCCGGCTTGATCTGCTGCAACTGTGTTTTCACAATCAATCCTCCTCCGCCCATTGATCCATAATCCGATAGATTTTCTCCATATCCAAGCTGCGGCGCAAGGCCTGGGCCAGGATATTGTATTGCTCCTCTTTATATGCGCCGTAATCCTGCTGCCGGGCGGGGAGCTCCGCCGGGTCCAAGCCCTTCCGGCGGTAGAGGGCCTGAGCCAGCCCTTCCCGCAGGGCGCCGCTGTCAAACAGCCCGTGGATATAGCAGCCCGCCACATTGCCCCGGCAAGCGCCTTCCTGCCGCCCGTCCGCGCCGATCAGCGGCAAAGCGCCGCCGGCGTCGGTTTGTCCCATGTGAATTTCGTATCCCTCAAAGGCCGCGCCAGCCAGGGCGGAGAAAAATCCGCTCTGCCCCAGCACCTGGCCTTGAACCTGGTTCCGGGTCTTTTCCAAGGAAAACCGGGTGCGCAGGGGCAGCAACCCCATGCCCCGCATGGCGCCGCCCTGCTCCGCCCCTTCCGGGTCTTCCAGGCTCTCTCCCAACATCTGATATCCGCCGCAGACGCCGAACAGCGGAGTATCCCGGCTGACCTCCTTGAGGATGGCCGCCTCCATGCCGCTTTCCCGCAGCCATTGCAGGTCGCCCATGGTGTTTTTGGTTCCCGGCAGAATGATCAAATCCGGCCGGCCCAGCTGATCCGGGGCCTTCACATACCGGACGCCGGCGCCTGGGATCTGCTCCAAAGCGTTGAAATCCGTGAAATTGGAAATGCGGGGAAGCCGGATCACGACGATATCCAGCAGCGCTTTCTGCCGGCGCTCCAGCCTGTCGGAAAGGCTGTCCTCGTCGTCGATATCCGCTTGCAGATAAGGAACTACCCCCACCACGGGCTTGCCTGCCAGCTCCTCCAACTGGGCCAGGCCGGGCCGCAGGATTTCCACATCCCCTCGAAATTTGTTGACAATTAGCCCCTGAATCCGTCGCTGTTCCGCCGGTTCCAGCAAAGCTATTGTGCCATACAAACTGGCGAAAACGCCCCCTCGGTCGATGTCTCCAACCAACAGCGCCGGGGCCCCGGCCATCCGGGCCATGCCCATGTTGACGATATCTTCTGCCTTCAGGTTGATTTCCGCCGGGCTCCCCGCCCCTTCTATCACCATAATATCATTTTCTGCCGCCAGCGAACGATAAGATTCCAAAATCACGGGAATCAACTGCTTTTTATATTGAAAATACTCCCGGGCGGGCATGGTCCCGATGGGTTTGCCGCCCACAATCACCTGGCTGCCCACATCGCTGGTGGGCTTGAGCAGAATGGGATTCATGCGCGCGTCCGGCGCCAGGCCCGCGGCCTCGGCCTGAACGGCCTGAGCCCGACCCATTTCCAGCCCATCCTGGGTGACAAAGCTGTTCAGCGCCATATTCTGGCTTTTGAAAGGCGCCGTCCGATAACCGTCCTGCCGGAAAATCCGGCAAAGGCCGGCGCACAGCAGGCTTTTCCCCGCGTTGGACATGGTTCCTTGAATCATAATGGATTTGGCCATAGTTTCCCCTTTCACAGCCGTCGGGCCTGATCCAGAACCTGAACCAGCCGCCGGTTTTCCTCCGGCCCCCGCACTGCCGCGCGGTAATAGCCGCCTCCCTCCAACCCGGGATAGTTGGCGCAATCCCGGATCATAACGCCCAGACGGCGGGCCTTGGCCGCCAAATCGGGCGTATCGGCGCGGAAAAACAGATAATTGGCCTCCCCGCCGACCACGTTGAAGCCCAATTCGCTCAACGCTTGCCGGAGCCAAGCCCGTTGTTCTCCGATCAGAGTCCGGGTTTTGCGCCGATACTCCTGGTCTTCCAGCGCCGCCAGACCCGCCGCCTGAGCCGGGCCTGAGACCTCCCAAGGCTGGCCCATCCGATCCATCTTGTCCAGCAAAGCGCCGTCGGCGCACAGGCAGTAGCCCAGCCGCAAACCGGCCATGGCATAAAACTTGGTAAACGCCTTGAAAATCAGCAGGTTGGGCCATTCTTCCAGCCGGCTCTTGAGGGAATATCTCTCCGGCTGGTCTAGAAACTCGTTGAAGCACTCGTCCGCTGCCAAGCAGATTCCATTCTTCTGGCATTTTTTCCCAATACGCGTCAGCAGGTCTGGATCTACTGTCCGCCCTGTGGGGTTGTTGGGGTTACACAGAAACGCCAGGTCCAGATCCGGCGTCAGCGCCTCCAAAAAGCCCTCTGTCAGCCGGAACCCCTCTTCCGCTCTCAAGGGAAAGCGGATAATCTGGCAGCCGGCGGCTTCCAGAGCCTGCTCATATTCGGCGAAAGAAGGCGCCGTCGTCAAGGCTCGGCGGGGGCGCAGGGCGAAAACCAGCCGGAAAATCAGCCCCGCCGCCCCGCCGCCGCAGCGGACCCATTCCGCCGGAACCTCTTCCCAGCAGGCCACGGCCCGGCGCAGCCGGCGGCACAGGGGATCGGGATACTGATCCGCCTGTTCCAAGGCCTGGACCGCGGCCCGCCGAGCCCCCTCCGGCATTCCCAAAGGGTTGATATTGGCCGAAAAATCCAAAGGCGTCGCGCCATATTCTTCCCAAAATCCGGCCACGTCTCCACCATGTATCAGTTCCATCCAAAACCTCCTAACAGCGCCGCCCGCAAAATCAAACAGGGAACGGCCCACAATAAGCTGGCGCCGAACATCAGCCGGCAGGCCCGGGGGATATCCTCCGGCTGAATAGGCCGCAAATCGTCGCCGATGGTAGGTTTTTTGACCAGCTGGCCGAAATACCAGGCGCCTCCCGCCAGCCGCACCCCCAAAGCGCCGGCGGCGGCGGATTCCGTCTGGGCGGAATTGGGGCTTTTGTGATTGCGCCGGTCCCGCCGCCAGATCCTCCAGGCGTTTTTGCCGTCCATCCCCGGCGTCAGCCAGGCGGCGGCAATCATAAACAGCCCTGCCAGCCGGGCGGGCAGATAGTTGGCCGCGTCGTCCAGCCGCGCGGCGGCCCGGCCGAAATATCGATAGGTTTCGTTTTGATATCCCACCATGCTGTCCATGGTGTTGACAGCCTTATAAAAAAATCCCAGCGGGGCGCCGCCCAGCGCCAGGTAAAACAAGGGAGCGATAACGCCGTCGCTGGCGTTCTCCGCCACCGTCTCCACCGCAGCCCGAGCCACCCCGTCCTGATCCAGGTTTTCCGTATCCCGGCCCACGATGCGGCTCACTGCCTGCCGGGCGGCGGGCAAATCCCCTTTTTTCAGCTGACGATAGACCTCCATACTCTCGTCCCGCAGGCATCGGGCCGCCAGAATTTGATAACACATCCAGCTCTCCGCCGCCAGAGACAGCCAGGGGCTGACTCGGCCCAAGGCCCAGAGCAGCCCGGCGGAAAGCCCCCCAAACAAAACCGGAGTGACGGCGGCCAGAACGGCGCCGCCCGCCAGCTGGTCCCAAGGCGTATCGAGGGGCGCCCGGCGCAGCTTTTTTTCCAGCCAGCCGATCCATTTGCCCATCAGCGTCACCGGATGAGGCAGCCAATGGGGGTCTCCAAAGCACAAGTCCAAAACGCAGCCCGCCGGCAGGGCCCAAACATGAAGGTTCATCGCTTCCCCCCCAGATTCAGCGGCTTCCAATCGGTCAGCTGGCGGCTCTCCGGAGACCACCGAGCCTGATACCCGCCGCAGTTGGGGGTCTGCCATTCAAAATATCCCTTGTGCGGAGCGGCGTAAAAGCCCATGATCGCCATCAGCGTCCCCCCATGGGCCACGATAACAGCTTGTTCCTCTCCCAGAGCCAACGCCTCCTCCATCACCTGCTCAAACCCCTGGCAGGTCCGCCGGGAAAAATCCTCCATTCGCTCGCCGCCGGGGCAAGGGTCCTGACAGTTGGAATCCAGCCACTCCTGATAAGCCGGGTCGCCGGCCAAATCCTGATAACTCTTGCCCTCAAAAATGCCGAAATCCATCTCCCGCAGCAGCGGCTTCAGCACGATACGGGCCTGGGGATAAAAAATGCGGGCAGTGCGCACCGCCCGGCGCATGGGGCTGCAATAGACTTTTCGGACGGTTTCCTCCGGTCCGCCTCCGCAGAGCCGGGCCATAGTCTCCCCCTCCGGGCTCAAATCCTGGTCCACAGCGCCGATATACTGGCGGAGCCGGTTGCCCTCCGTCATGGCGTGACGGCGCAGAATGACTTCCATTGACTTCACTCCTTTATGACGGCGGGAAGGCCGCAGCACACCCGGACGACCTTTTGAGCCTGGGCGGCCAAGGCGGCGCACAGACGGCCGGTCTGCTCCCGAGCCAGGCGCTGCCGGGGGTCTACTGGAGTCACCCCGCAGCCCACCTCGTCGCAGATCACCGCCTGCTTTTCCAACAAACCCGGCAGCAGCTCCATGGCTTCTTCCGGGTTTTGATACACCAAATCCTGCAATCCCCAGAGAACGGGCTTTCCGTCCCCTATTTCCCGGGTAAAATCCTGGTCCTGGTAGCCCAAGCTCCGGACGTAATCCCGTTTGCCTGCGGCAAAACCGCCGATAATCAATATCATATTTCTTGTTTCCCCTTAAAAACCGTTGATTCTTTGGGCTGTGTTCCCTCAAATCCTTTCCTCGAAAAGCGGCGAACTCCTGCCGCTCCAGGCCGATTCGTCTGCTCTACCACAGGACGCCGCCCAGCGCCAGCGCGGACAGGCAGCAAATTTCACAGAGCTGGACGAAATATCCCTGCAAATCGCCGGTGATTCCGCCGAATTGCTTCAGGGCCAGCCGCCGATAATAGGCCAAGCACAGCAACGCCGCGGCCAGAGCCAAAAGTCCCGCAGAACCGCCCAGCCGCGCCAGCCCTCCAGCCAAAGCCAAGGAAACCAGGCCCAAAAAAACGGCGGTCTGCTTTTTGGCCGCCGCGTCGGCAAAGGCGTGGGCCAAGCCACTGTTTTTGGCGCAGGGCAGGAGGCACATAGCCAGGCCCGCCAGAGCGCGCTCCAGCGCCAGGCACAGGCTCATCAGGCCAATCTGCCGCCCGTCCGGCGCCCATTGGCAGACCAAACCGAAATAAAAGGCAAAATAGCAGGCCAAACCGATAAGGGCGAAGGCGCCGGCGTGGGGATCCTTCATGATTTCCAGCTTTTTAGGCGTGTCGGCGTGGCTGGCCAGGGCATCGCAGGCGTCGCAAAAACCGTCCAGATGGATGCCGCCGGTGACCAAAACCGGCGCCAGCAGCAGCCCGGCGGCCCGCAGCGGCAGGCCCAGGCCCAGACGGAGGGCCAAGCCGTTCCACAGCAACATGGCCAGGCCGGCGGCGGCGCCAACCAGGGGCAGGGCGCACAGGGCCCAGCGCATATTGGCGGCGGTCCACTGAATCTGGGGCATGGGCAGGCGGGAATAAAGGGAAAAGGCCACGCAAAGGGTTTCCAATAGGGTTTTGGGCCCCTTCATTCCGCCGCCCCCTTTCGCCAAAGGGCAAGGCCGCACACCGCCTCGCACACCCGGTCCGCCTGCTGAGCCAGCCGACGGTGGGCTTGGGCCATGATCGCAATCCACTGCTGGGTAGACGGTTCATATTGCGCCGCTCCGTCGGCAAAGACGTCGTTTCCCACTACAATCAGTCGGGAACATTGGCGGCGCAGCGCCTCAATCCCCTGCAAAACAGCCTCCAAAGCCCCTTCCGGTCCGACGCCCGCGGATGAAAACATCTCGTTGGCTATCGCGTTTCCCAAGCACTCCAGCAGGGCCGTCCCCCGGGCGGGCAGACGCAGATCTTTCAGGCCAGTGTACCGCTCCACAGTTTCAAACCCCTTGTCCGCCCGCATTTGCCGGTGCCGGGCAATCCGCCGGGCCCCCTCCGCCCCATAGGGCTCCATGGCGGCGATATAAAATCGGGGGCCGGGGCCCGCCGCAGCCAAATCCTCGGCGACAGCGCTTTTTCCGCTGGCCGATCCGCCGAAAACCAGGGTCAGGGGGCAAAGTTCACTGCTGGGGCACATAGGCGTCCATCCCAATCTCTTCAAAGTTGCTCATACCGCGGTAGATGTCGAAGCCCATATCCAGCAAGGGCAGGGCGGCCACGGCGCCGGTGCCCTCGCCCATGCGCATCCCGGCGACGATCATAGGCTTCAAGCCCAACTCCTCCAGCAGCAGCGCGCCCGCCGGCTCCGCTGAAACATGGCTGGCGATCATGGCGCAGCGGCTGGAGGGACTCATCCGAGCGGCGCACAGAGCGGCGGCGGCGGAAATCAGCCCGTCCACGATGATGGGAACCCGATACAGAGCGCCGCCCAAAAACATCCCGGCCATGCCGGCGATATCGAAACCGCCCACTTTGGCTATCGCGTCTATGGGGTCCTGGGGGTCGGGCTTGTGCGTTTTCAAAGCCTGCTCCACCACCTGGATTTTCCGTTCCAAGCCGAGGGAGCTCAGCCCGGCGCCGCGGCCGGTGGCCTGCCGGGCGGAAAGGCCCAGCAGAGCGGCGGAGACGGCGGCGGCCGTGGTGGTGTTGCCGATGCCCATCTCGCCGGTGGCGACGATTTTGTATCCCAGCTCCTTCAGCTGCCGAACCAGCTCTATCCCCGTCAGCACAGCCTGCTCCGCCTGATCCCGGCTCATAGCGGGCCCTTGGGAAAGATCCGCCGTGCCGTAGGCGATTTTCCTGTTCCAAAGCCCCGGCGCCTCCACGTCTGTGCAAATGCCGACGTCCACGGGAATCACGTCGCAATGGGCCAATCGGGCCATGCGGCAGACGCAGCTCTGGCCAATCGTCAGGTTTTTGGCCACCAGCGCGGTGATTTCGCTGCCCGTCTGGGTCACGCCCTGGGCCGCCACGCCGTTGTCGGCGCACAGCACCGCTACGGCCCGTTTTTCAATGGTATATCCCGAATCGCCCGTCAGGGCGGCGATCCGGGTCACGTTTTCTTCCAAAAGCCCCAGGCTGCCCAAGGGCTTGGCCACAGAGGCCCAGCGATCCAAAGCCCTTTGTTCGGCCTGCTTGTCAGGCCCTTTGATTTGGCTCAACGCCTGTTCCAGCGTCATGCTCTTTCTCCCCTTCCGTGGGTTTGGCTATCGACTTTTTTCTTGTTCCAATCCGCCGCGGCCCGGACAAACCGGGCGGCGAAGACGGGGTTGCTATAAAAATACAGATGCGGAAAGCCGGCGAACAAGCTGGGCCCGGCGTGAATGCAATCCCATCCCCGGCTGGACAGGGGCTTTTGCGCCCGGAAATCCTCGCCGCAGTCGTCGCTTTCCCAATAGTGAAACTCATGCCCCCGAAGGGCTTCCCCCGCCGAGCACAGCAGATTGTCCCGCCGGGCCGTCAGCTCCACATAGCCGAATCGCCGCAGCCCGCCGGCGGGGCGGCACAAGCCAGGAAAAACTCCGGCCATGGGCCATTGCCGGCCCTCTGCGTCTTCCACAGCCCGGTGCAGATAGAGAAATCCGCCGCATTCGGCCAAGGTCGGCAAACCCGCCGAAACCGCCCGGCGGACGCTTTCCGTCATGGTTCGGTTGCCGCTCAGCTGGGGGCCGTAAAGCTCCGGGTAGCCGCCGCCCAAATACAGGGCGTCGGCCTCTGGCGGCAGCTCCCGGTCTTCCAGCGGGCTGAAGGGGCGAATTTCCGCCCCCAGTTCTTTCAGCAGCTCCAGGTTTTCCGGGTAATAGAAGCAGAACGCCCGGTCCTGGGCCACAGCGACCACGGGCTTTTGGCTGACGGCCGGCGCAAACGCCGGCGGCGCCCCTTGCAGCGGCGGGGCGGATCGAGCCAGGGCCAGCAGGCCCTCCAGATCGACGGTCCGAGCCGCTTGGTCGGCCAACCATTGGATCTTGCGCCGCAGATCTTCCGTCTCTTGGGCGGTGACCAATCCCAGGTGGCGGCTCTCTATCCTGCATTCCGGCAAATCCGGCAGATAGCCCAGGACAGGAAGGCCCAATTCCCGCTCCAACAGAGGCTTCATCATGCGATAGGCCCCCTCTGAACAGCGGTTGAGCACAAGAGCTTCTATCCGGCTGTCCTGCCGGAAATCCGTCAGACCCTTGAGCGCGGCGGCCAGCGTCAGCGCGGCGCCCCGGGGCTGAACCGTCAAAACAGCCGGCG
Source organism: uncultured Eubacteriales bacterium (assembly GCA_910585875.1). Classification (GTDB taxonomy): domain Bacteria; phylum Bacillota; class Clostridia; order Oscillospirales; family Butyricicoccaceae; genus Pseudobutyricicoccus. Next base: position 12,672 of record CAJUIK010000034.1, read on the forward strand.
CCTCCAAAGCCCGAGCGGCCTGCCAGGCGCTGGCTCGGTCGGTGGAAGCCGCGCCGTCATAATAGCCCATGGCCCCCTCTATTAGGGCCAGGCCGCAGCCGGCGGCTTGACGGCAAAACAGCCCCCGGGCCAGCGGCTCCGGGGCAAAAAACAGGTCGAAATTGCCGCTTCGGGCGCCGATAATCTGCCGGTGAAACATGGGGTCGATGTAATCCGGCCCGCATTTGAAAGCGGCGGGTTCCAGCCCCTTTTGCTGAAAAGCCCGGAGCAAAGCGCAGGTCAACGTGGTTTTGCCGGCGCCGCTGGCCGGCGCCGCCAGAACCAGCCGGGGGATGTCAACCGTCATAGCGCTCCCCTCTCCCGGGCCCTCGCCCGCTGACAATATACACCGGGTTCAGCGCCGCCATCATATGGTAATCACCCAGGATTTTGGCCCGGCTGACGGCGACCTGAACGATTTCCACCTCCCGGAATCCCAGGTCTTCCATGGCCTTCATGGCCTGATGAAGGGTTTCCAGCGATATGGCGTTAACGGCCGCCCGAACGGCGGGGTTTTGATCCAGAGCCGCCTGGAGAACGGCTCTCAAATTCCCTTTGGAGCCGCCGACAAAAATTCCGTCCGGAGGCGGCAGGCCCTTGAGAGCCTCCGGCGCCATGCCCAGGACGGGAAACAAGTTTCCCACCCGGAATTTCTTCTTGTTCTCTTGTAGCAGCTCCCAGGCCTCTTTTTGACATTCTACAGCGTAGACCCGGCCTTGGCGGGCCAGCAGGGCGGCTTCCACCGAAACCGATCCAGTGCCCGCTCCCACATCCCAGATCACGTCCGCCGGCTCCGGCGCCAGCTTGGCCAGCGAAACCGCTCGGACCTCCTGCTTGGTCATAGGCGCCTTGCCCCGGAGGAACTGATCGTCTGGAATGCCCGCCGCCCGGCTCCGGCGCTCAAAATCCGGCGGCCGCCGAACCAGCAGAACGGTCAGCGGCTCAAACTGCCAGCCCTGCATCTGCTCCGCCGTCCCCTGGCGCAGGCGCTCCGAGGGATAGGAGAGGTTTTCCCCCGCCGCGACGTCGGCCTCCGCCAGACCTCCTTCGGCCAAAGCCCGGCAGATCTTTTCCGCCGTCCAATAGCCCCCTGTCAGGAAAAAAGTCTGCTCCCGGTTCCGCGCCAGCGCCGCCGGGTCCAGCTCCTCCCCCGCGCCGTGGGCGCTGACTAATTGAAAATCCTGCCAGGGAATCCCCAGCCGGGCGGCCAGATACTGGGGAGAGGAAAGACCGGGCAACACCCGAACCGGACAGAAATCCAGCAGAGGCAGCAGCTTTTTGGCGCCGCTGTAAAACCCCACATCCCCGCTCATCGCCACGCAAGGCCGCTGAAGCTCGGGATGTCCCTTGAGATAACCCGCCAGCGCCTGGGGGCGGATTTCCGCAACCCGCCGGGCGGAAAGGCCCTCGGGCAGGCTTTCCAGCAGCCGCCGGGCGCCCAAAATGCAATCCGCCTGCTCTAGAGCCTGCCGAGCCTCCAGCGTCATGGTTTCCGGAGCGCCCAACCCCAGGCCAATCACCGAGATTTCCATCTTCATTCCCTCCATTCCAGCAGCCGGCTTAAAACCTGGTCGTAATCCAGAGCTCCCTCCGCCTCGGGCGGACGCCGAATCACCAGCAGCGCGGCGCCGGCCTGTTCCGCCGCCAGCCGGCGGTCCTCAAAGCCTCCAGGGCCGCCGCCGTCCTTGGCCACCATCGTTTGAATGTGATATTGCTCCAGCAGCGCCCGGTTCAGCGCCAAGCCAAAGGGCCCCTGCATGGCGATGATATGCCCCCGGGCAAACCCCAGGGCCGCCGCCCGCTCCACCGCCTCCCCCACGGGCAGGATGCGGAGATAGACCCGGCTCTGATAATCCGTCACCTGGGTGAAAACCTCCAGCTCTTTGCTGCCCGTGGTCAGCAGGATATTGCCCGGCAGTACGCAGAGCTTTTGGGCGGCCTCCGCCGCGTCCCGGGCCCAAAGCGTTCCCGCCGGCAGCTCCGCGGCGGGCCGCAGCAGCCGCAGGCAGGGAACGGCTCGGGCCAAGCAGGCCCGGCGGATATTTTCTGTGGCCTCCCGAGCATACGGATGGGTGGCGTCCACCGCGCAGCAGAACCCCCCTTCCGCCAACAGGGCCTCGATTCCCGCCTGATCCAGCCGTCCCGCCCGGACAGTCAGACCGGGGCCAGGCGCCATCAGCTGGGCGCCGTATTCCGTGGCTGTGCAGGCTGTGATCCGCCAGCCCTTCCCTTCCAGGTCCTGAGCCAAACGCCGGCCCTCAGTGGTTCCGGCAAAGAGCAGCAGCTGTTTCATCGGCCTTTGTTCTCATAGCCCCGGGGCGTGACCATCCGGCCGCTCAGCGCCTGGGTCTGGCTGTTGCCGATAAAGACAGTGGTAAACATATCCGCTTCCTCCTCCGGCAGGCGGGCCAGGGTCGTCAGTTTGGTCCGCTGGCCTGGGCGGCCGATATTCCAAGCCAAACCGCAGACTGTTTCCGGGCTCTGGCTGCGCATCACGATATCGCAGGCCTTTTTCAAATAATCCGCCCGTTTTTTGCTGCGGGGGTTATAGAGGCACAGGACAAAATCCGCCTGGGCCGCCGCCGCCAGACGCTTTTCAATCAAGGGCCAAGGAGTCAGCAGATCGCTGAGGGAAATCACCGCGAAATCATGGGCCAGAGGGGCGCCCAGCAAGGCCCCGCCGCTGAGCGCCGCCGTGACGCCGGCCACCGCTTCGATTTCCACCTCTGGAAATTGCTGCCCCAGCTCCAGCAGCAGGCTGGCCATGCCGTAGACGCCGGCGTCGCCGCTGCACACCATCGCCGTGGTTTTGCCGGCGGCGGCCTGTTCCAGAGCCATGCGGCACCGGTCTATTTCCCGGGTCATAGCCGTCGTGATCACCTCTTTGCCCTGACACAGCGGACGAATCAGATCGATATAGACGGTATAACCGCAGATCACCTGGCTCTCTTCAATGGCGGCGACGGCCTGAGGCGTCATGGTCTGCCCGTCCCCTGGACCCAACCCCACAGCATAGAGTTTTTTCATAGCGTCTCCCCCTCAAAATCCACAAAATAAGTCCGTCGGGCTGCGGCCACTGTCACGCCCTGCCGGGCCTGCTTCCCCAAAACCAATTGGCCTCCCTGGGCCAGAGCCGCCCGCTCGCAAACGTTGTCCACCCCTACGGTCTGCCGGACAAAATCCGACGAAGACCGGCTTCCTTTCACTTGAGCCAGCTCCTCCGAGCTGTAAAACCGAGGCGTCAATCCCCGAGCGGCGCAAAAGGCCAGCAGGCCGGGCTCCCGGGCCTTGAGATCGATACTACAAACCCAAGCCGCCGACTGGGGCGCCAGACCCGCTTGATCAAAGGCCTCCAGAAAAGCGGCCTCGATCTGCTCTGCCGAAACCCCGCGGCGGCAACCGATTCCCACCGAAAGGCTGGGCGGCGCCAGAACCAACTCGGTCTGGCCTTCCTCTGCCTCCACAGCCCGGTCGGTGACGCGGAGGCAGCATCGCTCTCCCTCCTCCGCCAAAGCCAGCCCTTGGGGCAGGGCTCCTCGGATGGGAAAATCGCTGTGCAGCGGCGCCCGCTCCCCTGCCAGCAGCCGGGCGGAGACGGTTTTAATGGCCCGGGGATTCACGATGGCCAAACCGCGCTTTTTGGCCCAGCTATCCACGGCGAAAAGGCCCCGCCCGTCGGTGGCGGTGGTGACGACAGCCTGACCGCCGCATAGATCGGCGACTCGCCGGGCCAGGTCGTTGCCCCCGCCGATGTGGCCGGACAGCAGCGGGATTGCGTACCTGCCGTTTTCATCGCAGCACAGCACCGCCGGATCCGTCGTCTTGCTTCGGACCCACGGGGCAACGGCCCGGACGGCGATGCCCGCCGCCCCGATATAAATCAGGGCCTGGCTGTGGAGAAAATGGGCCTCGGTCCAATCGGCCAGAGAAAGCCCTTCCTTGCCGCCCCGAGTCAGGACGCAAAGATCCCCCTGCTCCTCCAGACCTTGGGCCAGCCGCCGCCCCAGCTCCATGCCCCGGCTGGTAAAGGCCGTCAGGCCGATTCTCATTGCTCCGTCCCCTGGCGGAAACCGGTGGTAAAGGCCGGATCATAGAGCTTGGAGCGGTCGTATCGCTTCCCCAAAAAATCCCCTACCAAAATCAGCGCGGTTTTGTCAATGCCGTTTTCCCTGGCCGTCTGGGCCAACTCCGCCACGGTACAGCGGCAGATTTTCTCATCGGGCCAGGTGGCTTTATAGACGATGGCCGCCGGGGAGTCGGGCCGATATCCCCCGGCCAACAGATCTTCCGTCAACCCTTCCAGCAGCCCGGCGCTGAGAAAGACGGCCATGGTGGCGCCGTGAGACGCCAGCGAACGGATATCCTGGCCCTCCGGCACAGGGGTGCGCCCCGCCGCACGAGCGATGATCACCGTTTGGCTGACGCCGGGTAGGGTGTATTCCGCCTGAAGCGAAGCGGCGGCGCCGCAAAAGCTGGAAACCCCGGGGACCACTTCAAGGGGGATGCCTCTCCGATTTAGGGCGTCCATCTGCTCTCGGATCGCGCCGTAAATCGAAGGGTCTCCAGTGTGCAGCCGCACGGCGTTGAGCCCCTGAAAATGGGCGGCGGATAGCACGTCGATCACCTCTTCCAGCGTCATCTTGGCGCTGTTGTGAATCTGGCAGCCGCTTTTGGCGTAGCCGAGCAGCTGGGGGTTGACCAAGCTGCCCGCATAGACGATCACATCCGCCTGGCCCAGCAGCCGAGCGCCCCGCACAGTAATCAGGTCGGCGGCGCCGCTGCCCGCTCCTACAATGTAAATCATCGTTCCCCTCCTCTGACCACGATGGTGGTGAAATAGCCTGCGCCGTCCTCCGCTTCGTCCAGGCTGCGGCAGATTTTCTGATCCGGCAGGCCGCAATTCTGCACCAGAGAGGCCCGCTCATACAGCCCCTGCTTCCGCAAGGCCCGGCGGACCTCCGGCAGGGCTTTGCCGGTTTTCATCAGCACCTTGCCTCCAGGCAGGGCCAAACTTTGGGCCAAGCCGGGGTGGCCGGCGGGGATGATATGCAGCGGCAGGCTCATTTCCGTCAGGCTCTGCTGGAGCAGGGCGCCTACGGCGCAGAAGCTGGGCACGCCGGGCACAATCTGAGCCTGGAATCCCTCTTCTTTAACGATTTCCAAGATATAGCTAAAAGTCGAGTAGATAGAGACGTCTCCCAAATTGAGCATAGCCACGTCCACACCCTGTTCTAGGTAAGCTATGATCTTTTGCGCCTGCTGCCGATGGCTCTGATCCAGGGCCTGCTTGTCCCTAGTCATCAGAAATTGCAAGGGCAGAATGGTCTTGCCCTCCAGATTGACTGCCTGCCGGGCGATATCCAACGCCAGCGTCTTTTCGCCCCGGGTTTCCGGCGCGGCGATCACCGGGCACCGCTCGATGGTCCGGAGGGCCTTGACTGTCAGCAGCTCCGGGTCTCCCGGCCCCACCCCTACGCCATAAAAAATTCCTTGTTCCATAAAAACAACTCCCTTTGGGAAAAACCTCCCCCTGCATAAAATCCAAGCACAGCGCGCATTTTTTCATAAAATCGCGGAATTTGCCCTTGCTTCACGGACTTGTAAACCGCAAATTTCCGTATTGCACAGGGCTTCCCGCTTCAATCAATGGATTCTCTCAATCGCAAAGCCGGGGCTCTTGTCCCCCAGTCATGCGCTATATATCGATTGACGTATTGGATTGACGAGTATATTTTTTCCAGTTTTCAAGAAACTCCTCTGCGTCCTGTTCTTCAAAATACAATTCGCACAACTTGTTTCCCGGAACAATATCCTCGTCGTTCCCTCCTAACAATTCACTCCGATTTTTTTCATCTTGAGGAACAAAACCCTCCGTTAAAATCATATTGCCGTCATTGTCAATTTCCATATCCAGACCGAACAAGTTGCGATAAAGCTGTTTCGATTTCTCAATATTTTCAACAGCAATCAAAACGTTCTTTAATTTCATTGTCGGCCCCCTTTAAAAATCGGAATTGATATACTGGAA
>CAJUIK010000035.1 GCA_910585875.1 uncultured Eubacteriales bacterium
ACGATATTTCCAACTTGGCCGGGGCGGACGCCGTGGCTTCTATGACGGTGCTCAAAGACGGCCGGTTCGCCCGCAGCGCCTATCGCCGGTTCAAAATCAAAGAAGCCCGGGGCGGCGACGATTACGGCTCTATGGCGGAAACACTGGGCCGCCGGCTGGACCGGGCGCTGGACGGGGATCCGAGCTTTCTGCCGCTGCCCGACCTGATGCTCATCGACGGCGGCCAAGGCCAGGTCAACGCAGTGCTGGAGCAGACGGAGAGCCGAGGGCTGAATATCCCGGTTTTCGGCATGGTCAAGGACGACCGGCACCGCACGCGGGCTTTGGTGGACGGCCAGGGCCGGGAATTTGGCATCCGCACTATGCCGGCAGTCTTTGCCTTGGTGGGCAATTTGCAGGAGGAAACCCATCGGTTCGCAATCGAATATCAAAAAAAATTGCGCTCCAAATCCGTGCAGGGAAGCGCCCTGGCCAAAATCCCCGGAGTGGGCGAACAGCGGATCCGGGCCCTGCGCCGTCGGTTTGGCTCTATGACGGCCATCCGCCAGGCCAGCGAAGAGCAGTTGGCCGCCGTCACCAATAAAACAGTGGCCCGGCAGATCCGGCTGTATTTCGACAGCCAGGAGGCCCCCCGGCAAGAGGAGGAGGGGCCCGAGAAAGAAACCCAGAGGGGGGAACGGCAGTGAGAATCATCGCCGGCAGCGCCCGGGGGCGCAGGCTGCAAGCGCCCGAGGGGCGGAATACCCGCCCCACCGCCGACCGGGTGAAGGAATCGATTTTCAATATCATCCAATTCGATATCCCAGGCCGCTCTGTCCTGGATTTGTTCGCCGGTTCGGGTCAGATGGGCATTGAATGCCTGTCCCGGGGGGCGGAAAGCTGCGTCTTTGTGGAAAACGACCGCCGGGCGCTGAAGGTTCTTCAAAAGAATTTAGAAATTTCTGGTCTGGAGGATAAGGGGCGGCTGAGGGCTGGGGACGCCTTCGACGCCCTGAACGGCCTGGCCGGGCGCAAGTTCGGCTTGATTATCTTGGATCCTCCCTACGGCGGCCAACTGATGAATCGGGCCCTGGATCGCATCGGGCAAATTGACAACCTGCAAACAGGTGGTATAATAGTATGCGAAAGCGCCCGGGAGGATCAGATTCAGCCTCCGCCGGCCCCTTACCGGGTGGAGAAACAGTTTTTTTACGGCGCCACAACCGTTACCATCATCACCCGGGAGGGAGAAGGAGCATGAAACTGGCCATTGTCCCCGGCAGCTTTGACCCGGTGACCAACGGGCATTTGGACGTTGTCCGCCGCGCGGCCCGGATTTTTGGCCGGGCGGTGGCTTTAGTCATGATTAACGACCAGAAGCAGGCCCTTTTCACCCCGGAAGAACGGCTTTATATGCTGAAAGAGAGCGTTCGGGATATCCCCGGGGCGGAGGCGGATTTTTATGGCGGCATGACTTATGAATATATCGCCCGGCATGGGGTGGACGTGATTGTTAAGGGCTTGCGGACCCCGGCGGATTTCGACTACGAATGTCAAATCGCCCTGTTCAACCGGAAACACGCCCCTCAGGCGGAAACGATGTTTCTCTATGCCGACCCAGATTTGCAGGGCCTCAGCTCCAGCGGGCTCAAGCAGGCGTTTTTGGAGGGCCGGGACGTTCGAGACAAGGCGCCTCCTGCGGCGCTGGAAATGCTGGCGAAAAAATATGGGAAGCGATAGACGGGACACAAGCGGCAGGACGACGGAGATAGGGGAAAAACATGGCAGGAAACGCAATTGACGAGCTGGTAAGCACGTTATACGAGATGATCCAAGACGCAGGCGGAGTCCCCCTCTTCGGGGACCGTTGCGTCATCGAGCGGGAAAAAGCGCTGGATATCCTGGACGAGATCCGGTCCAACATCCCCTCTGATTTGAAGATGGCCAGAGAAATTGTGGAGAAGCGGAGCGAGATGATCGCGGCGGGCAAGCGGGAGGCCGAGACCATCCGCCAGCAGGCCGAGGCCCTGGCCCGGCAAAAAGTTAGCGACAATGATATCACCAACGAGGCCCGGCGCAGGGGCGCCGAGATGATCTCCACCGCGGAAAAGCGGGCCAAGGAGCTGATGAACGCTGCAAACGCATATTGCGACGACGCGATGAAGCGCACGGAGGAGGCCGTGGCCCAGGCCCTGGAGGAGCTGAAGGAATCCCGGGCCAAATTCCGCCAAGCCGCCAAGGCGGATGGAAAGTAAATGAAACGATGGGAAAGGCCGGCCGCCGCAGCCGGCCTTTTTTCTATCGCCCAATTCAGCTTCGCGTTCCCGTATGAATGTAATAAAGGGATAGCGCTGGCGATTATGCAAACCTTGATTTAGCACAACCGAGGTGAACCGCAAACATGATATGGCTGAACCCAAATGATGATAAAAGCCAAGAATATGTGGAATTAAGGTTAAATGCGCCAAAAACCGAAAAAATATGTCTGGAATTCAACCCTCTCAAAATGTCTTGTAGCCCTGATTGGAACCCAATATGGAAAGAGCGGCGCCGCCATACTTCTCCGTTAAGAATCTATAAACAAGATTATGAACTTTTGCTTGGCTACTTCGACAAGATATATCCCGTCAAAGATGCGTTTGACAGAACATTAGAACTGGCTTTTGACGTGTGTTTTTATAATTGGATTGGAAAAAGCGATTGGTTCAGAATCATTGATGAAATAGAGCGGGATTTAAACCGCGTTCATAACGGCAAAAAAGCACTGCTTACGGATTTTCTTGGATGGGTAAAAAAGGCGCTTGAACATACGCCTATTATTGTAGTCGAGGGGCAATTTATAAAGATTCATCTGTTTTGAGCTCAGGGGCTTTGGGAACACAAAAGCGAACGGGGAGTTTTCTATCTGCAAAAAAGAGAACAAATAAACGAAATGAACAAAAACAGGAAATAAAACAAACGTTTGTGAAGCTGGTCGAAAAAGGGGAAAGATAGAGGAACGTTTGTTTGTTGTGCAGAAAACAGTCGATTTTTGCGCAAAAAGGGGGCTTTATTGCAAAAAATAATTGCGGGAAGGCTATTGCAATTCAATGGGCGCGACGGTATAATAAAAGAACAAAGTGGCGGAAAGTGGTGAAGCGTGCCACAACGGCCCTCGGGGAGGCGCGAGCGGGTGAGAGGCGAATACCAGCACAACATCGACGCCAAGGGCCGCTTGTTTATCCCCGCCAAACTTCGAGAAAGCCTGGGTTCCGCCTTTGTGGCGACCAAAGGGCTGGACGGTTGTTTGTTTTTATACTCCATGCAGGCATGGAGCGTATTGGAAGATAAAATCAACGGACTGCCGATGTCCAAATCCCGCGATTTGCAGCGTTTCTTTTTCTCCAGCGCGGCGGATTGCGCGCCGGACGCCCAAGGGCGGGTAGTCATCCCTCAAAATCTGCGGCAATACGCCGGCCTGACGAAAGAAGTCACGGTGATCGGCGTTTCTGGCCGGGCGGAAATCTGGGATACCGGCAGATGGCTGCAATACAGCGGGGCGCTGACGCCGGAGGCTGTGGCCCAGGCCATGGAGGAGCTGGGATTCTGACGGCTGGGCGTTCCGCCGATGCTTTGGGCGGTTCAGCAGTTCAAAAGGGCGCTGGCCCGGAAGGGGGTTAGGCGTTATGGAATTTTCACATATCTCTGTGTTGGCCGGCCCCTGCGTCGAGGCGCTGAATATCCGGCCCGACGGCGTTTATATCGACGCCACCACAGGCGGCGGCGGCCATTCTCTGCTGATTGCGGAAAAGCTGGGCCCCGGCGGCCGCTTGTTTTGTTTCGACCGGGATCAGGAAGCCCTGGAGGCGGCCCGAAAACGGCTGGCGGGGTTTTTGGAAAAAACGGTCTTTGTCAAGAGCAATTTCGCCCAAATGGCCCAGGCCCTGGCGGAGCTGGGGGCGCCCCGGCCGGACGGGATTCTTTTCGACCTTGGAGTGTCGTCATATCAACTTGACAACGGTCAACGGGGCTTTTCTTATATGGCCGACGCCCCGCTGGATATGCGAATGGACAGGGGACAGGCCCTGACGGCCCGGCAGGTCGTCAACGAATACTCCCAGCAGAGGCTGCGGCAGCTGCTGTGGGAATATGGAGAAGAACGGCACAGCGGCCGCATTGCGGCGGCCATTGCCCGGCGTAGGGAGGAACGGCCTATCGAGACTACCTTGGAGCTGGCGGAGATCATCCGCGGCGCTATGCCGCCCCAGGCGCTGCGGGAAAAGCAGCACCCAGCCAAACGCAGCTTCCAAGCCATACGAATTGAGGTCAACGGCGAGCTGCAGGCTGTGGAACAAGCTGTGGCCGACGGGATCAAATTGCTGAACCCGGGAGGCCGCATTGCGGTGATCAGCTTTCATTCGCTGGAGGACCGCATTGCCAAACGGATATTCGCTCAACAGGCCAAAGGCTGCGTTTGCCCGCCGGAGTTTCCTGTGTGCGTATGCGGAAGAAAGCCCCAGATCAAGCTGCTGCACAAGGGCGTGGTTCTGCCCTCCCGGCAGGAGATGGAGCAAAACCCAAGGGCCCGCTCGGCTAAGCTGCGGGCGGCGGAGAAATTGTAAGGAGGCGAACCGCCATGGCCACAAGAGGTTCTTCAGCCGCCAGAAAAAGCGCCGCCCCGGAAAGGCCGGCTTATTATCCCACGCCAGTCCCCCGGCCGGTTCCACCTCCGCCTCAGCGGCGGCCCAAGCCTCGGCGGCAGCCCCAGAGCCAGGCTGGCCAAGGCAAGCGCAAAGCGCCTTATGGCAAATATACGATCTTATGCTGCGGCGTTTTTGCGGCGCTGCTGGTCATTGTATTCAATTATATGAAGGTGACGGAGCTGACGGGGCAGAACGCCAAGCTGAAACGGGATCTGGAAACGCTGGAAAGCAACGGAAAAGCTTTGGAAGCCCGGCGGGAGCAGGTGTTCAACCTTGCTTATGTGGAAGATCGGGCCCGCAACGCTTTGGGCATGGTCAAGGCGGACAAAAGCCAAGTGGAATATCTGGATCTGTCCCAAGCGGATCTGGTGGAAATTTCCGAAGGCAGCGGCGTTCCGGCCTTTGTCCAGGGCTTGATGAACGGTTTGCAAAACAGGGAAGGTCAGTCGGCAGGGCAGGAGGAAGAAGAGACGACGCCGACGGAAGAAACTCGGCTGACGGAAACGCCGCCGGAAACTTCTCGGGATTTTGCGGAGGGCGCCGCCGAAAGTTTCGGCCTCTTGTTGGAATATTTGAAATAGGAAGAGCGATATAATGAGGGTGAGGGTAAGCGACGTGAAAAAGAGTTTCTTGCTCTCATTTTTTCATAGATAGGTGAGGTTTTATGGCCAAATCGAGAAAAGCCAACGGCATGATGCGCCGCCGCACCCTATTTGCAGCGGCTGTGTTGGGCGCGGGCGCGTTTTTGATTGTCGCAGGGCGCCTATTCCAGCTTCAGGTGTTGAATTATGAATTCTACCAGGAAAAAGCCGTGGCCCAGCAGACCCGGGATAAAATCATCGAGCCATTGCGGGGCGCTATCTACGACTGCAATATGAAGCCGCTGGCCATCAGCGCTTCGGTGGAAATGGTGACGCTGGAACCCCGAAAAATTAAGGACGAGGAGCAGCGCCAGGCCATCGCCCAGAACCTGGCGGAGATTTTGGGGCTGGAATACGACGACGTCTACGCCAAAGCCGCCAAAGAAGACTCCGCCTATGAGGTGATCGCCCGGCGGGTGGAAAAAGAAGAGGCCGACCAGGTGCGGCAGTTCAAAGAGAGCTACAACGACAAAGTCAAAGAATACAACAAAAACCTCAAGGAAGGGCAGGAAAAAAAGCCGGAAATCACCGGCAGCATCTATCTGGCGCCGGACGCCAAGCGGTATTATCCCTTCGGCAATTTTGCCGCCCAGGTGTTGGGGTTCGTGGGGTCGGATAACCAGGGCTTGGCCGGCATCGAGGCCAAGTACGATAAATATCTGGCCGGCGTGCCCGGCCGGGCTATCCGCGCGGCCAACGCCCAGGGCGAGGAAATGCCCTTCGACTACGAAATGTATTACGAGGCCCAGGACGGCAACGACGTGGTGCTGACGATCGACGAGGTGATTCAGCATTATCTGGAAAAAAATCTGGAAATTGCGGCCTATGACAATCTGACGGCCAATCGAGTCACCGGAATTGTGATGGAGGTGGATACTGGCGCCATCCTGGGTATGGCCACTAAAGGGGATTTCGACCCCAATCAGCCCTTTGTCATCTCGGACGAAGCCCAGGCCGCGGAGCTGGCCGCCATTACCGACGAAGAGGAATACAAAAAGCGGCGCAACGAAATTTTGCAGGCCCAGTGGCAGAACAAGGCTGTGACTGATACATACGACCCGGGTTCCACTTTCAAAATCATCACAGCCTCCATGGCTCTGGAGGAAAAGGCCGTTTCGGTGAACAGCACCTTCTATTGCCCAGGTTATGCCATGGTAGAAGGTTGGCCCCTGCCCATCAAGTGTTGGCGCTATCCCCGGACGCACGAAACCCAGGATCTTTATCAGGCCATTCAGAACTCCTGCAACCCGGCCTTTATCTCTATCGGTCAGGCCGTAGGCGCCAAGAATTTTTTGAAATATTACAAAGCTTTTGGGCTGGACGCCCCAACGGGAATCGACCTGCCGGGCGAAGGAACTAGTATTTTTCATTCGGAAAGCCAATTCCTTTCCAATAAGGTGGATTTGGCCACCGCCAGCTTCGGCCAGAATTTTCAGATTTCCCCGATTCAGCTGATTACAGCAGTGTCCGCCGTGGCCAACGGCGGCAACCTGATGAAACCCTATGTGGTCAAAGAGATTCTGGATTCCAAGGGCGCCATCGTCCAGCGGACGGAGCCCACGGTGGTGCGGCAGGTGATCTCTCAAGACACCTCCGATTTGATGTGCGATATTCTGGAAACAGTGGTCAGCAAAGGCACCGGTAAAAACGCCTATGTGGCCGGCTATCGCATCGCCGGCAAAACCGGCACTTCGGAGAAAAAGGCCAAACAGGCCGCCACTGGCCGGGACGATCTGCGGGTCGCCTCCTTTATCGCGTTTGCTCCGGCGGACGATCCCAAAATCGCCGTGCTGGTGATTCTGGACGAACCGGGGGTGCAGCAGAAAACCGGCGGCATCACGGCGGGGCCGGTGGTCCGCCGCATTATGGCGGATATCCTTCCCTATCTGGGCGTGGAACCCACATACACTTCGGAGGAGCTGGCGCGGAAGGATATCGCGGCGCCGGACGTGGTGGGCATGACTCAGATTGAGGCGGAAAGCCGGCTGAGCAAAAGCGGACTCAGCTTCCGAACAGTGGGCGATGGGGATATCGTGACGGATCAAGCGCCGGTAGGCGGCGTTTCAATCCCCTCCACAGCCCAGGTGGTGCTGTATATGGGCGGTTCCCGCCCCACAGAGCCTATCGACGTGCCCGACGTGACGGGTCTGTCCGTCTCAGCGGCTAAAGCGCGGTTGGAGCGGGCTGGATTCTATATGAAAACCTATGGCGCAGACGGCAGCGGCGGCAATATCGTGGCTACCAAGCAGAGCGTCACAGGCCAGGCCGTCATGGGGACGGTGATCACAGTAGAATTTACCGATATGGACCAAAGAGCTGAATAGAAGGCAAAAAAGATAGAACTGAACGACAGAAAGACAGGAAGGTGGCACAATGAAAATCATTGAATTACTCAGCAACGTGAATGTCATCAAGTATGCCTGCGAACAGGATATGGAAGTTACAGGCGTCAGCTATGATTCCCGTAAAGTAGAGCCTGGAAACGCGTTTGTGGCGGTGGCCGGTTTCCGAACAGACGGCCATCGATATATTGCCCAGGCTGTGGAAAAGGGCGCCGCGCTGATCGTCTGCGAAACTCCGCCGGAAATCAGCGTCCCTTATGCGCTGGTGGGCGATTCCCGGCTGGCGCTGGCCAAAATCAGCGATAACTTTTTCCAGCATCCGGCCCGGGATATGAAGATCGTCGGCGTCACGGGCACCAACGGCAAAACCACCGTGGCCACGCTGGTCAAATCCGTGCTGGAGCAGGCCACGGGCAAGCAGGTGGGCATGATGGGCACCAACGCCAATTTCATCGGCGCCCAGGAGCTGCCAACAGAGCGGACCACGCCGGAATCCTATGAAGTATTCCGCCTGCTGCGCCAGATGAAAGACGCCGGCTGCGAGTACGCCGTGATGGAGGTTTCCTCCCACGCCCTGGCGCTGGACCGGGTCTACGGCATCCAGTTCGAAACCGGCGTGTTCACCAATTTTTCTCGGGATCATTTGGATTTTCACGAGACGATGGAAAAATATCTGGAGGCCAAAAGCCTTCTGTTTTCCATGTGCCGTTATGGCGTCGTCAACCTGGACGACGGAGCGGCGGAAAAGCTCATGAAAGCCGGTTCCTGCCAGTTCCAAACCTACTCCGCCAAATCAGACGGGGCGGATCTGGTGGCCAAAAACATCAATTTGAAGGCCGACCGGGTGGAATTTGAAGCGGTGGTAGAGGGCTCTATCAGCCGCATCAGCCTGGGTATCCCGGGGATGTTTTCCGTTTACAACGCTTTGGCGGCCACGGCTTGCTGCCTGACGCTGGGCCTTTCGCTGGCCGATATTTCGGTGGCTATGCGCCATGCGCCGGGGGTCAAGGGTCGGGCGGAAGTGGTTCCTGTGCCCGCCGACTATACAGTCATCATCGATTACGCCCATTCGCCGGACAGCGTCCAGAACATCCTGAAGGCTGTGCGGGGCTTTGCCAAGGGCCGGGTTATCGCCCTCTTTGGCTGCGGCGGAGATCGGGACCGGACAAAGCGCCCCTTGATGGGCAAAGCCGCGGCAGAGCTGGCGGATTATTGCATTGTCACTTCGGATAACCCCCGTTCGGAGGATCCCCGGGCTATCATCGAGGAGATTCTGCCCGGCATGAAGGGGGCCAAGGCTTCGGCCGCAGTAATCGACGACAGGCGGGCCGCCATCGTCCACGCCCTGGACAACGCCAAGGCTGGGGACGTTGTGGTGCTGATGGGCAAGGGGCACGAGACATACCAGGAGATCGACGGCGTCAAGCGCCATCTGGACGAGAGGGAAGAAATAGCCAATTATTTTGCCGGGAAAGAAAAAGAATAAAAAAGAAACCATAAAACCAAGGAAACAGAACACGGGGACGCACCCAGCGCGCTGCGCCTTTTGGCGCGGCGCGCCTCCCCATGCTTGCGGGGGCGGCTCCGGCAAATCTGTCAGACAGGGGAAATATCATGAATACAGTGGCAATAACGGCGCTGTGCGCCTGGGCGACGGCCTTCCTGGTCGCCGCGGTTTTGGGGGCGCCGGTCATACGGCTGTTGAAAAAATTGAAGTTCGGCCAAAAAATATTGGAAGACGGGCCTACTTGGCATATGAAAAAACAGCATACCCCCACCATGGGCGGCGTGATTTTCATTCTGGCGTTGCTGGCCGCCCTGTGCTCCTGTTTTCCCGCCATTATGGCGGCGGGGGATTTTAAGCCGGCCATGATTTTCGCCTTTTCCGCCGTGTTCGGCCTGATCGGTCTCATCGACGATTATGCCAAAATCAGGAAGAAACAAAATCAGGGTCTGACGGCGCTGCAAAAGCTGCTGCTGCAAATCGCCGCCGCCGCCCTGTTTGTCACAGCCTTGCGCTCCCTAGGATATCTGACGGGCCAAGTCTACGTCCCCTTCTGGGACCGGACGTTGGCGCTGCCCTGGAGCCTTTATCTGCCCTGCGCCATTTTCGTCATCGTGGGCGCTGTCAACGCCGTCAACCTGACTGACGGCATTGACGGTCTGGCCGCTTCCGTGACGGCCATTGCAGCCGTCTTTTTCACCGGCGTCTTTTTACTGCTGACCGACGTTTCCGCCGTCTTTTCCGCCGGCCTGCTGGGCGGCCTGCTGGGGTTTCTGCTCTACAATAAATACCCTGCCCGGGTCTTTATGGGCGACACAGGCTCCCTGTTCCTGGGGGGTGCGGTCTGCGGCATGGCCTTTGCCTGCGATATGCCGCTGATTTTGGTTCCGGTGGGGATTATTTATATTGCGGAAACCCTGGCGGATATCCTGCAAGTGGGGTACTTTAAGCTGACTCGCCATATGTTTGGAACAGGAAGACGCTTATTCCTGATGGCGCCACTGCACCATCACTTTGAAAAAAAAGGCTGGAGCGAAAAGAAGATTGTGTTTGTGTTTTCCGCCGTCACCGCGGCGATGTGTGTTCTTTCCTATCTTGGCGTTCGGGGACATCTGGTTTAACCGGGGCGGACCCGGCCGCCGCCGGCAGATTTTTGGAGGTGCGTTCCCATTCAAAAGACAGCCAGCGTGGAGCTGGGCCGGAAGCCCCGCCCCAGCAAGAAAAAAACCACGGGTATGGACCTGCCCTTTTTCATCCTGATCCTGCTGCTGCTGGGCATTGGGTTGATTATGCTATTTTCCGCCAGCTATGTCCAGGCCATCAACGACGTCAAGCTTACTAAGGGCGACGGCGCTTATTTCTTCAAGCGCCAAGGGGTTTTCGCTGCGGCGGGGGTGGTCGCTATGCTGGCGGCCTCCCGGTTTGATTACCGCAAGTTCCATTATTTCGCTCTGCCGCTGCTGGTCGTATCCATCGTGCTGCTGATCGCCGTGCTGATTCCCGGCGTGGGCGTCACCCGCAACGAGGCCACCCGCTGGCTCAATTTGGGCGTGGAATTCCAGCCCTCGGAGGTGGCCAAGTTCGCGGAAATTCTGTGCTTCGCCAGCATGATCACCCTGTTCGGCCCCAAGAAAATGCGGACCTTTCGCTATGGCATTCTGCCCTTTATCGGCATTATCGCCGTGCTGGCGGGCCTGCTGGCCCCGGAGCCTCACCTTTCCGCCATTGTGATTGTGGGCGCCACCGGTCTGATTATGGTCTTTCTGGGGGGCGCCAACCTGGCTTGGCTGGTGGGCATGGGGGTCTGCGGCGTGGGAGGCGTGGTGGGCCTGATCTTCCTGCTGCCCCACGCCATGGCCCGAGTCAAGGTGTGGCTGGACCCATTCAGCGATTTTCGGGGAAACGGCTGGCAGGGCGCTCAATCGCTGATGTCCGTGGGTTCCGGCGGCCTCTGGGGCCTGGGGCTGGGCCAGGGAAGGCAGAAGCACCTGTTTCTGCCCGAGCCGGAAAACGATTTTATCTTCGCCGTCATCTGCGAAGAGCTGGGCATGGTAGGCGCCGTGTTGGTGATAGCGGTGTTCGCCGCTCTGATTCTGCGGGGGTATCAAATCGCCCTGCGGGCGCCGGACCGGTTTGGCACGCTGTTGGCCGCCGGCATCACCACTCAGTTGGCCGTGCAGACGATTTTCAATATGTGCGTCGTCACCGGTCTGGTTCCCGTCACAGGCGCTGCACTGCCCTTTTTCAGCTATGGAGGCACATCGCTGCTGATGCTGATGGGGGAGGCGGGCATTGTGTTGGGGGTATCCCGGCGGATCCCCGCCCCGGAACAGGGGTAAGGGCCGGAGCAAGGCTTGATATCACAGAAATGGAGTTGGCAAAGCCATGAAAATCCTCTTTACAGGCGGCGGCACGGCGGGGCACGTCAACCCGGCCCTGGCCGTGGCCGGCTATATCAAATCGGTCCGGCCCGAGGCGGATATCCGCTTCGCCGGCGCCCAGGGCGCCATCGAAGAGCGCTTGGTCAAGCGGGCGGGCTATCCGCTGTATACCTTTCCTTTGGCCGGCCTTTCCCGAAAGCTGAGCCTCCAGGGCCTGCGCAAGAACGCAGAGGCCCTGGCCAAGGCGGCCAAGGCCCGGAAGCTGGCGGAGCAAGCTCTGAAGGAATTTCAGCCCGATCTGGTGATGGGCGCCGGCGGATACGCCAGCTACCCAGCAGTGGCGGCGGCGGTGAAGCTGGGGATTCCCAGCGCTATGCTGGAGGTCAACGCCACCCCGGGCCTGGTGGTCAAGCAGATGAGCCGCAAGGTGGACTGTGTGTTCGCCAGCTTCGCCGAAACTGAGCCCTATCTGAAAGGGGCAAAAAAGGTGGTCGTCACCGGCAGCCCGGTGCGGCAAGAGATCATAACCGCCCGGCCGGAGGGGATGAAGCAGCGGCTTTTTGGCCCGGAGGCCGGGCCTATGGCGCTGTCCTTTTGGGGCAGCGTGGGCGCTTACTACATGAACCAGAAGATGAGCCGCTGTATCCAGATATGCGCCGAGCAACAGAAATTCTGCATGGTCCATGGCGCCGGCGCCAGCAACTATCAGTGGATGCCGGAATATATCGAGAAAATGGGCGCAGACCTTTCCAAGGCCCGGAATATCGATTTGCGGGAATATATCTTCGATATGGACAAGGTGTTGTGCGAGGCGGATCTGGTGGTGTGCCGGGCCGGGGCTTCCACTTTGGCGGAGATCTGCGCCGCTGGAAAGCCTTCGCTGATCGTGCCCTCCCCTTATGTGGCGGACAACCACCAGGAGAAAAACGCCCGGCTGCTGGAGCGCCGCGGCGCCGCCCAGGTGATGCTGGAGAGCGAAGCCGACGGCCCCAAGCTCTACCAGGCCATTGAAACCCTGCTGGCCGACCCCAGCCGGTTGGCTCAGATGGGCCAAAAGGCCAAAGAGCTGGCCAAAACAGACGCCTCCGCCCGGATTTACCGAGAGATCTGCCAGTTGACCGGCCAGTAGCTGAACAAGGCCAAAGCAGGCGGCATAGTATGGGGTAAATCAAGGGCCCGCCTCGGCGGCGGGCCGCCCACAGGAGGAGGATACTATGAGCAGGCTTATCATCAATGGCGGCAGGCCCCTGCACGGCGCGGCCCGGGCCGGCGGCGCGAAAAACAGCATTCTGCCCATTTTGGCCGCCGCCGTCGTCAACGGCGGCGAGAATATCATACATAATTGCCCAGATTTGAAAGACGTTCATTCCGCCGCGGCCATTTTACGGCACCTGGGCTGCCGGGTGGATTGGCAGGGGGACGCTATTATCGTCGACTCCGCCGGCATGGACCGATGGGATATTCCAGACGAGCTGATGCGGGAAATGCGTTCTTCTGTGATTTTCCTGGGGCCGGTGCTGGCCCGGTGCGGCCAAGCGCAGATGACCTATCCCGGCGGCTGCGAGCTGGGCCCTCGGCCCATCGACCTGCATCTGCGGGCCTTGGGCCAGCTGGGGGTAGAGATCCAGGAGGACGGCGGCCGGATTTACTGCCGTTGCGGCAAAATGCAGGGGCGGGATATCGCCCTGGCTTTACCCAGCGTGGGCGCCACAGAAAATATCATGCTGTGCGCCTCCGCCTGTTCGGGACAGACCCGGATTGTCAACGCCGCCCGGGAACCGGAGATTTGGGATTTGCAGCAGTTTCTGCGCAAAGCCGGCGTTCAGGTGTCCGGCGCAGGCTGCCGGGATATCGTGATCCAAGGCGGAGGCCCGGTTCGGCGGACTGTGGAGCATTGGGTGATCCCAGACCGCATCGAATCGGCCACCTATCTGTGCGCCTGCGCCGCCGCGGGAGGGCGGGTTCGGGTGGAGCGGACAAAGCCCGCCTATTTTTCCGCCGTCACCCATCTGCTGGAAGAGAGCGGATGCCAGGTGGAAACGGGGGAGGATTGGGCGGAAATTCAAGCGCCCCGCCGGCTGAAAGCTCCGCCGCCTGTGCGCACGGCGCCCTATCCCGGTTTTCCCACCGACGCGCAGTCGCCAGTGATGGCTGCCCTTTGCTTAGCCCAGGGCTCCACGGTTTTTTCCGAAAACATCTTCGAAAACCGTTACCGGCACTGCGCGGAGCTGGCTCGTATGGGGGCGGATATCCGGGTAGAGGGCCGGACGGCCATCGTCGCCGGCGTGGAACGGCTGCGGGGCGCCGCCGTCAAAGCCACGGACCTGCGGGGCGGGGCGGCGCTGGCGGTGGCCGGTTTGGCCGCCCAGGGACAGACGGAAATTCGGGATATCGAGCATATCGACCGGGGATATCAGCGGATTGAGGAGGCCTACGCCGCCTTGGGCGCCGATATCCGGCGGGAGGATTGACAGCCCCAAGTCGGGGCGAGCGGCAAGGCGGAACGAAGGAAAAGGCGGGAAAAGCAAGATATGAACAAGCAGAACAGAAAAGACGCGTCTATGGCCAAGCCCCGGAAGCGCCGGCGCCGCAGACGGCGAGGCCCCGGCTTGGCGATGCCAGTCGTTTGCTTGACGCTGGCCTGCGCCGCTGTGTTGACGGCGACGACCATCTTCTTTAAGGTGAAGAATGTGGAGGCCCTGGGCGACACGCGATATTCCAAAAGCGAAATCGTCCAGGCAGCGGGCATCGAAACTGGGGAAAACTTGATTTTTATCAACAAAGTCGCCGCCATTAACCGCATATTCGACGGCCGCCCCTATCTGGACGAGGTGAGCGTCCGCCGGCGCCTGCCAGACACTGTGGAAATTTACGTGACGGAATGCGCGCCGGCGGCGGCTCTGCCGGCGGCGGAAGGACAATATTGGCTCGTCGATAAAAAGGGAAAGCTGCTGGAGCTGGTTCCGGCAGAGGGAGCGGGAGGGCTCTGCGTCGTCGCCGGTTTGGAGCTTCAGCAGCCCGAAGCGGGGCATTATGCCGATTTTTTGGATAAAGAGAAGGAAAAAGCGCTGTTTACCATATTGAACACGGCAGAAAATAGTGGTATACTTAAGGAGATTATCAATATCGATATCAACCAGATCTTTGAGATCCGTTTGCAATATACAGAACGTTTTGAGGTAGAGCTGGGAACGGTGGAGGATTTAACCAAAAAAATCGGGTTCCTAAAAAGCGTAGTGGAACGCCTGGGCGAAATGGACGTAGGGGTCGTCGACTTGACCGATCCGCAGACCGCCCGGTTCCGGCCGGAATAAAAGCCTTGGAGCGCGCGGGGTTTTTAGGCTTGGGAATTCATGAGCGAAGTGGAGGCAGGTTATGAGCTTTTCGTTTGATACGGAAATGGAGAACAACGTAAATATCAAGGTGATCGGCGTGGGCGGCGGCGGCGGAAATGCGGTAAACCGCATGATCAGCAGCGGGATCCGAGGCGTGGAATTTATCGCCGTCAATACGGACAAGCAGGCGCTGAACTATTCGGCCGCGACGATCAAAATTGCTGTAGGCGAAAAACTAACCAAGGGATTGGGGGCCGGTTCCAACCCGGAAATCGGCCGGAAAGCGGCGGAGGAAAGCGCCGAAGAGCTGAAAAAGGCCCTGGAAGACGCCAATATGGTCTTTGTCACCGCCGGCATGGGCGGCGGCACAGGCACCGGCGCAGCGCCGGTCATCGCCCGAATCTCCAAGGAGATGGGCATTCTGACGGTGGGCATCGTCACCAAGCCCTTTGCCTTTGAAGGAAAAAAGCGAATTGACCAAGCCAACGTGGGCATCTCCGACTTGAAGGAGCAGGTGGACGCGCTGGTGACCATTCCCAACGACCGGCTGAAATACGTCAGCGAACAGAAAATCACGTTGAAGAACGCCTTTGAAGTGGCGGACAATGTATTGTTGCAGGCGGCCCAGGGCATCAGCGACCTGATTACCGCCCCGGGCATGATCAACCTGGACTTTGCAGATATTTCCACTGTCATGCGGGAAGCGGGCTACGCTCACATGGGCGTAGGACGGGCTTCCGGCAAGGACAAGGCCCAGGAGGCGGCTAAGATCGCCATCGCCAGCCCGCTGCTGGAAACCTCGATCGCCGGCGCCCGCCGGGTGCTGCTGAACATCACGGGCTCCGAGGATATCGGCTTGGAGGAAGTGGATCAGGCTTCCTCTATGGTGCAGCAGGCGGCTCACCCCGAGGCCCATATTATCTTTGGCACGGCCATTGATGAAAACATGGAGGACGAGGTGAAAATCACCGTCATCGCCACTGGGTTTGACGATAGGCCCAGTATGCCCAAAGACGAATCTGGGCTGGAAGCGATTTTAGAGCCTATTCTGACGCCTCAGACTCCGCTCCAGGCTCCGCCTCAGATCCAGCAAATTCCGCCTCAATCTCCCTTCCAGCCCGCCGCGCCGGCGGCTGAAGCGGCGCCGATTCCCGCCGTTCAACCCCAACCTCAGCCCCAGACTCAATTTCAGCCTCAGCTGCAACCGCAGCCGCTTCAGCCGCAGCAGCCGCAACCGGAGCAGCCGGCGGAACAGCCCAACAATATTGAGGGCAATGTGATTTCCACCAAAGAGGAAAAGGACAAGGCTTTTGAGGAAATTTTAAAGATATTCAACAAGCAGCGCCGGGATTTTTAAGCCCTGAGAGCTGGACAAGCCAATGAAAAGGGCGGCGGGAATTTCCCGCCGCCCTTTATTGTGATTGACGTCAAATGTTGCAGAGGAAAGGAAGAGAACTATGTGGGATTTACTGCTGAAAAACGGGATTGTCATTACGATGGACGGAGAACGCCGGATTTATGACAGAGGCTATGTGGCGGTGGAGGGCGATACCATCGCCGCTGTGGGACCCATGGAGCAGCTGCCGCTCCAGGCTCAGGCCGCTCGGGAAATCGATTGCAGCGGCCATGCTGTGCTGCCCGGCCTGGTGGACGGCCATGGCCATGGAGGCCACTGCCTGACTCGCACCCTGGGAGAACATCTGGACGAGGATTGGGAGCCCATGGCCCAGGAGATTTATTATCGCTGCGTCGACCGGGAGTTCTGGCGGGCGGAGGGGGCTTTGGCCGCCGCAGAGCGGCTGAAATTCGGCACTACCACCGGCGTTTCCATGGTGGGCAGCACCCCTCGGGTGGATAGCGTTCAGCCTCTGGAAGCCAATCTGGAGGGCTCGCTGTCCACGGGTATCCGTCAGCTTTCGGGCGTCGGCTGCCCCTATGGGGCGTTCCCCAAAAAAGCCCGGGTCTGGCGGGAAGACGGCTCGGCAGAGGAGAGTTTGGTGGGGCCGGAGACGGCCTATCAAGTGACCGAACAGGCTGTCAAACAGCTCAACGGCCGCCATCCCCGAGGGATCTGCATTGTGGCGCCGGGGCGTATGGGCCGCCGGCCGGATGAAAGCGACGAGGCCAATATCCGCCACAACCGGGAAATGTATCGCATCGCCAGCGAATACGGCGTGCCTCTGCATACCCATGCCTATGGGGGCGACGTCCAATTCCTGATGGATCATACGCCGGAGGTTCTCACTCCTCAGCTGAGCTTGACCCACAGCACCGGCTATAGCCAACAGGAACTGGAAATCTTGGCCAAAACGGGAGCATTTGTCTTCCATGGCCCCACTACCCACGCCAATATCGCGGGCCATTGCCCCGTTCAGGAAATGCTGGATTTGGGGATCAATCTGGCGGTAGTCACCGACGGCACGGCGCCAGACCGCAGCTACGATCTGTGGCGGGATATGAAAAATGTGCAGCTTTTCCAGCGGTTCCGCAAAAAGGACGGCAATTTGATCCCCTGCGGCCAGGCGCTGGAGCTGGTGACAATCGAACCCGCTCGGGCCCTGGGGCTGGATCATCTGATCGGCTCGCTGGAGCCGGGCAAGCGGGCGGATATTATCACTGTGGACGTCAATCAGCCCCATTTGGCGCCTTTTGGCCCCATGCCCGTTCAGCGCCTGGTCTACCACGCCATGGGCCAGGATGTGGACAGGGCTATTGTGGACGGCGTGATTGTGATGGAAAATCGCCGGCTCACCCAGGTAGACGAGGGCAAGCTGCTGGAGGACGCCGCCCAGGCGTTTGAAAAAATGCTCTCCCGCCTCAACCGGCCGGAGGTTATGGAAAACCCCAATCTCTGGCCTCGGCGGCGCGGAAGCCAGGCGGCGAAGTAAGACTTGATTTTTGCTCTGTGGATTCTTCTGAAAGAGCCGCCTCGCAGGGCGGCGAGAAAGCCCGTCAACAAGCTGTTGGCGGGCTTTTTTGTTCGTCCAAACTCTGTCTGGCCTAAATCGACTCAATCGTCAAAGGTTCCCGAACCGTCCTCAGAGTATGCGGGAGCGGCGCTTTTGCTCAACATAGCGGGCAGAGCGGCGTAATCCAAGCCGCAGACGGCGCAGAACAGGTAGGCCAGAGGAGTGGGATCCTCATAGAAGCGGCGATAGACAGCGTCCAAAAAGGAGATATAATCGCCGTTTTTGGCCTGGATTCCCAATGCGTCTGCGTGGCCGTCCTTCACAGCGTCGCAGACCCAGCCGCCGCCGTAGCAATTGAGAAAGGTTTCGCAGAGATAGGCGTTGATATCCGCCATCAGCCCGGCAATCACGCTGTCGTTGACCTGGGCAAAAAGCTGGGCCGGGCCGAATTCCTCTTGGTTCATCTGATCTTTCAGAGACTCTCGGCGAATCTTGAGCGTATAGGCCAGCAGCAGCTGAAGAGCGGGGGCCGCCCAGTCCCGGGGCATACCGGGTTCCCGGTAGAGCAGGCGGGTGATTTGGGTGTCGTCCAAGTCCAGGGCGCACAGGCTGGAGA